>DNGE01000127.1:0-33560 GCA_003486705.1 Bacillota bacterium | reverse complement strand
TGGCGTTAATTAGAGAGAGAAAGAAGGATGTAGGAGGAAAATGATGAAAAAAATTGCTTTAAAAATCAAAGGAATGTCATGTTCGTCTTGTGCGAATCGACTTGAAAAAGCAGTGTCACAGGTTGTTGGGATTGAACAAGCAAGTGTCAATTTTGCAACAGAAACGTTAAGTGTATCATTTCAAGAGGATGTTGTGACACAGACACAAATTGAAGAAGCTGTTATTAAAACTGGATTTACAGTGATTAAAAATCATAAACACGGCATGTATAAAATTGAAGGACTCTCATGTTCGTCTTGTGCAAATAAAGTTGAAAAGATTGTTGGCGAATTGGATGGGGTCGATCAAGCGACAGTTAATTTTGCCACACATAAGCTAGTAGTCAAATATAATGAAGACATTGTGAACGATGTAAAAATGAAAGCAGCAGTTGAAAAGGCAGGCTATAAGCTTATCCGTGAAGAGGATGAAGATATCGAAGTATCGAAGCTGACTGAAAGTAAAATCTTATTGATTCGTTTTATCTTATCTTTAGTGTTTGCCATTCCTCTATTGGTCATTAGTATGGGTCATATGATGGGGATGCCACTGCCTCATATAATTGAGCCAATGATGAACCCTTTAAATTTTGCGGTGGTTCAACTTATTTTAACGGTTCCAGTTATGATAATAAGCTATAAGTTTTATTTAATTGGACTAAAAAGTTTATGGAAGTTGAGCCCAAATATGGATTCTTTAATTTCAATTGGAACGTTGGCGGCATTTTTCTATGGTCTTTTTGCCATTTATAAAATTAATCAAGGGGAACATGAGTACGCGATGCATTTATATTTTGAATCGGCAGCCGTTATTTTAGTTTTAATCACTCTTGGTAAGTATTTAGAAGCTGTTTCGAAAGGAAAAACTTCAGAAGCAATTAAAAAGCTAATGGGATTAGCACCTAAGACGGCCACGATTATTCGAGAGGAAGTAGAGCAGGTTGTTCCGATTAATGAGGTGATGGTCGGTGATATCGTTTTAGTGAAACCAGGTGAGAAATTACCGGTGGATGGAGAAGTGATTGAAGGGTCCACGGCTATTGATGAGGCCATGTTAACCGGTGAAAGTATGCCGGTTGAAAAGACAATTGGAAGTATGGTGTATGGCGCAAGTATTAATAAAACGGGATTTATTAAGTATGTTGCAACAAAAGTTGGTCGTGATACAGCACTAGCTCAAATTATAAAACTAGTAGAAGATGCACAAGGTTCAAAAGCACCGATTGCAAAACTTGCAGATGTTATTTCAGGGTATTTTGTGCCTGTTGTCATTGGTCTTGCGATTTTTTCTGCACTTGCATGGGGTGTCTCAGGTCAAGACTTAGACTTTGCATTAACGATCTTTATTTCTGTATTAGTCATTGCATGTCCATGTGCATTAGGTCTTGCCACACCAACAGCCATCATGGTTGGAACCGGTATTGGGGCAGAAAATGGTGTGTTAATTAAAGGTGGTGAAGCGTTAGAAACCACTCATAAAATTGATACGATTGTGTTTGATAAAACGGGAACCATTACGGAAGGAAAACCGACCGTGACGGATATTATTTCTTTAAACCAAAATGAAGAATTTTTATTACAAATGGGTGGTAGTGCAGAAGTAGGTTCTGAGCATCCACTTGGGATTGCAATTGTTGATGAAGCAAAACGTCGCCAGTTAACATTAAAGCCAATGACTTCATTCAATGCTATATTAGGACAAGGAATAGCAGGTGAAATTGAACAACAAATCATTCATATTGGAAATAAGAAATTAATGGATACTATTCATATAAATATTTCTAGTTTAGCTAGTGAGAGTGACAAGCTTGCAGCTGGAGGTAAAACACCGATGTATGTTGCAATTAATCATGAGTTACAAGGTATTATAGCGGTGGCGGATACAGTAAAACCTAGCAGTAAAGCAGCCATTGCAAAACTTCATAAAATGGGAATTAAAGTGGCGATGGTGACAGGAGATAATCAAAAGACAGCCCAAGCGATTGCGAAACAAGTCGGCTTAGATTTCGTCTTAGCGGAAGTGTTACCTGAAGATAAAGCGAATGAAGTGAAAAACTTACAAGCTAACGGGAAAAAAGTGGCGATGGTTGGCGATGGAATTAATGATGCTCCAGCACTTGCGCAAGCTGACATAGGAATCGCAATCGGATCAGGGACTGATGTTGCCATTGAATCAGCAGATATTGTGCTAATGCGTAGTGATTTAATGGACGTACCAACAGCCATTAAATTAAGCAAAGCAACGATTAGAAATATTAAACAAAATTTATTTTGGGCATTTGCTTATAATGTTTTAGGTATTCCGGTTGCGATGGGAATCCTACACTTATTTGAAGGGCCGTTATTAAATCCGATGATTGCAGCAGCTGCTATGAGTTTTAGCTCTGTTTCAGTTCTATTAAATGCTTTGCGTTTAAAACGTTTTAAAGCCTAATAAGAAACCCCTCAACAAGCTGTTGAGGGGTTATTTTGCATGTTAAGTTTATTTTTTTTTCTTAGGTTGAGCTGGTTTTGAACCTCCTTTAGATGGAGTAGTTCCTTTAGTTGTTGATGGTGCAGGTTTTTTTTGCCCTTTTTTCTCAGCCATAGCCACGCTTCCTTTCTGTTTAGATAGTTAAATATATGCTAAAAGCAGACGAAACATGTCAAAAGATTATAAAATTTTATCTTTTGTGATACCGGATACACACGAAAAATGTTACTAAAAATGGAGTGATTATGATATACTCTCTTTGAAAGGGCTTTTGTCGATAAATAGCGAAAGTGTGTGTCATTGGGGATGGAGGAAATGAAATGGATTTAACATATAAATTAGGTAGAGGACAATTTAGAAATATTAGTGAAGGTCAAGAAAAAGAATGGTTACTTGGGAATGGACTTGGGGGCTATGGTGGTCAAACTATTGTTAATAGTGGTTTTCGTTCGTTTCATGCGTATTTAGTGGCGGCGTTAAACGCACCAGTGGAGCGTTATTCAATACTTACACGTACTCAGGAACAAGTCATAATAGATGGAAGAGAGTATGACTTAAGCGCTCAAACGTATGTCAATGAAACAAAAAATGGACATCAATACTTAAACCGCTTCATGTTTGACAGCGTGCCAACGTATGTCTATCAGGTTGAGGATATAACTATTAAAAAAACAATTGCGCTTGAATATGGACATAATACGGTAGCGGTTTGTTATGAAGTCAGAAACGGATCACGTCAATCAAAACTTAATATCGTCCCATTATTCACAGGACGACCAGCGGGGGCATTGTCAGAACGTTCAGACTTAAAATATGACATGGTATTAGTTGGGCAAACGTTACAATTAACACCTGAGAATAAAAAAGATTTAACGATATCATTTTTAAGTTCTGAAGGAACATATGTAAGTCGTGCTTTACGCCCAACAAGCATGGCGACACCCAATTATTTAATCGAAGAAAATCACTATTATGAATTTGACAACCGTAACGGAGGACGCGGATTGGATAACCATTATACACCGTATGATGTAGTGGTTGAATTAAACCCATTTGAAGTAAAGAAGTTTTACGTGAAGTGTACGGTAGAAGCGTTAGATGAAAAAGATGGATTCGAAATTGTAGAGGAATATCGTGAACGCGCTCAAATGTTAATGAATAAAGCCGCGTTTGAAAATGGGTTCGCGCTTAATTTAGTCAAAGCGTGTGATCATTTTATTGTGGATCGCCATAGCACAGGATTAAAAACTATTTTAGCTGGATTCCCGTGGTTTACAGACTGGGGACGTGACACAATGATTGCATTTGAGGGCTTAACGTTATGTACGAATCGTTTTGAGGATGCGCGTGAAATATTAGAGTCATTTGTGAAATATATTAAAAATGGCTTGGTACCGAATGTTTTCCCTGATAAAGGCAGTGAACCCGGTTATAATACCGTAGATGCATCACTGTGGTATATTCATGCGGTTTATCAATATTTAAAATATACAGGTGAGGATGCAGACTTTTCATTTGTTCAGGAAAAATTATTTAACGGTATGGTTGAGATTGTTGAAGCTTATCGTCAGGGAACAGATTTTTCAATTAAAATGGATGAAGATGGATTAATTCATGCGGGAGATGGACTTGATCAAGTGACGTGGATGGATGTGCGCGTGGGGGATTATGTGGTGACACCTCGCCATGGAAAACCTGTTGAAATCAATGCGCTTTGGTACAATGCGTTATGTATTATGTCAGAGCTTTGTTTAAAGTTTGGCATTGTTGAGCAAGACTATATTACATTGGCCCAGCGTGTGAAAGTGTCTTTCAATGAAAAGTTTTGGAATGAAGACTTACAATGTTTATATGATGTAGTAGATAAAAGAGATGCAGCAGTAAGACCAAATCAAATATGGGCTGTTTCTCTACCTTACACGATGCTAAATGAAGAAAAAGAGAAGAAAGTGGTTGAACGTGTGTATGCTGATCTTTATGCGACATACGGATTGCGTTCTTTATCATTTAATGATCCACAATATCGTGAGCAATATATCGGTAAATTATTTGATCGCGATTGTTCATATCATATGGGAACAACGTGGGGATTTCCAATCGGTGGCTTTATTTCAGCCTATTGCAAGGTCAATCAACATTCTAAAGAGGCCGTTTTGGTGGCAAAAGAAATGTGTGAAGTATTTGAAGATCACTTGAATGATGGATGTATTAATGGAATTGCTGAAATCTTTGATGGTGAGTTTGCCTCGACGTCTCGTGGTTGTTTCACACAAGCTTGGAGTGTTGGAGAAGTATTGCGCGCCTATACAGAAGATGTGTTACCTTATTTAGAGTAATAAAGTTAAACCACTTATCGATAGAGATAAGTGGTTTTTTGATCATCATGCCAAAGCGAATAAGACACTTCTCTTGGGTCATACTAAAAAATAATGGAGGTGTTAATATGAAAACAGATGTTGAAAAACAAAAAGAAGAACAAGAGCGTATGAAATATGAAATTGCAGAAGAATTAGGATTGCCTCATGGTCGTGTCGGTGGAATGAATGTGCCGTATACGAATGCATATTTAGGTGGACCTGTGGGTGGTTTAATGACAAAAGAACTCGTGACTCGGGGTGAAGCCTTACTAATGGAACAAAAAAAGTATAAGGACTAGTCGAGATAAGATAAATGTGGTATAATTTGGATAAGTTACGAAAACTTAATGAAATGAAAATTAAAAGGTAGGGCCTTGCGCCGCTACCTTTTAGTTTGATGAAAGTTATAAGGGGGAGGACAAATGAATATGAAGACAAAACAACTTGTTTATGCAAGTTTCTTTTTGGCACTTGGAATTATTGTGCCACAAATTTTCCATTTTACAGGACTTCCGGGGACTGTGTTTTTACCCATGCATATACCTGTGTTATTATGCGGATTTATTCTTGGACCAAAGTATGGGTTAGTTGTAGGTGCTTTAACGCCATTATTAAATTCATTGTTGACGGGAATGCCACCTGTTTATCCTGTGGCAACATCGATGATGTTTGAACTTGCAACTTATGGATTAGTAGCGGGTTTATTATATCAATTATTAAAACAATCAAGTATTGTTTCTTTAATTGGAAGTATGCTATTAGGACGTGTCATTGGGGGGATAGCTAATGCCATTTTCTATACAGCAAGTGGAACTGGATTTGTATTATCTACTTTTATCACTGCATCTTTTGTCACTTGTTTTTGGGGAATCGTGATTCAGTTAGTCATTATTCCGATTATTGTTAAGTCAGTCAATCAATATTTCGAAAAATCACCAAGATTAGTTATGGAAAAATAATACATATGATTCCTCACGAAGAGGAAAATGACCTTTTTTAAAGGTCATTTTTTAATTGATCGATAATATCTTGAATCATATCCTTAATGAGTAAGTCAGAAGTACCTGGAATAAAAATTCCGTGTCGTTTCAGTGGAATGATATATTTAGGACACGATTTTGTAAAGATTGCTTGTGAGATGCCAAGGGTAATTTCGCCTTTAATACCACCTGCAACTAAGATACCAATAGGACCGATAATGGCATCAATACATGTCTGTTCAAAAAACTTAATGATGGCTTCCTCACCATATAAGCCGGATATTGCCCCTGCTTCTAGCATGTTAGTCATGGCGATTTTGTTAGTCCCAATGGCGATAAGTTCTATCTGTGGCAGTTGTTTTCTAATCCTTTTGATAATGGTTTGTCCAATGCCAGCTCCTTGAGCATCGATGACACAAATTTTCATCATAAATTCCCCCTTGTCACATATCAGACGTGTGTTTAATACGCTCAGTTTATCTATTTTTTAAGAGGGTGTCAAGTCCGGATAAATAAAGATGTTAGCATCTACACCTAGCGTTAAAATCATTGTCTGAATTTAGGGGAATGTGATTGTATGACTGAAAATGTGCCACTCCCTTGCTATGCTACCATGAGAATTCATGCGTGTGATTCATATAAGGCTAAAGTAAGTGGGAAGAAGGCTTAAGATATAGTTATGACAGTAAAAAACTAGTGAATGACATAAATCAGATGATTAATTATATGGTGTTGAATAATCGACAAAATGTAGCAAATGAATCAACAGACGCTGCATAAAAACATTAAAAATATATTTTTCTGTTTATTTTTAAGTTAAATTATTTAAATTTACGGCTCGATGATATGAACCTGATAGGTTCAATCAGTTGAATCACTTGTTAATCTAGAAAACTTTTAAAGCCTGTGTTAAGATATTGATATACATTTTTAACATTTTATGGAAGGTGATGGATAGAAAAATGAAGAAATGGTCTGTCTGGGTTTTAATGATTGGTGTCTGTACTGTTGCGCTACATTCTTTGTATAAGTATATTATGTTTACGCCGTTAGAAGCCGATATGGAGGCAACAGCATTAATCATCTTTGTTCCTATCTTTTTTGTCATTTGTATTTGTAATATCATGGTTCATCTTTATGCTTTAATCATAGGCCTAGTGAACAGAAATCATTTTGATTTTTTAAGCTTACAGTCATTTGTGAAACCAGGTATGTTAAATTGGATTGGGCTCTTCTTTCTGATTTGTTATAGTTATGATCTGGTTGTGGGCGTTAAACTGGAGAATAGTAGTGCAATAATTTGGAATATATTGGCCATTGTTGTGACTCTTTTTTATGTTAGCTGGTTTAATACATTTGCGTTTAGAAGTGTAAAAAAATAAGTTACATTTCACGATGAGAACGTCATGTTATAAGTTTTAATCACTCGACACATACTAATATAAGACCATCATACTGTGCAGCAGCATGCCAAAAGAGATGTTAAGTGTTCAAATCACTCCTAACATCTCAGTAATATCGTCAGAAAATATTCAAAAAGGATGTCCACGGAAGACATCCTTTTTCTATACTTAAAACTTTACGTGTTGATCTGTTTCATATAAAACGCCATCTATTTCTAGATAAATTTGATATGTGCCAGATAACCCCTCAGCATTTATAAACTTTGTAACATGAAGGCGCTCAGCATTTGGATCGGTATTTTTATTGAACAAATCGATACACATCGCAGAGTAGTTTTCCTTTTTAACGCGAATATCATAAATAACTTTATCGTTCCATTGGGATAATACTAATTTAACATTTTGTCCTTCAATAAAGTCACCCGATACAACGAGGCGGTCGTATTCTTGGGACATTTCAAGATTCACCTCAGCATCAATCGGTTTGGCTTGCATGAGAGATGATTTAAGATCGTAAAGTAATGTTGTCGATTTACCAAGTGTTCCGAGTGAAGTGCCCGGTGTTAAAGAATGTTGTTTATTTTCGGTATAAAGAGACATTTTTTCAGCGCGATAATAATGCCCAGGTAAGTGAAGTTCATACACCACTTCATTATTTATAACTTCAGCTGTAATGGAATTTAATGTTGCGCCTGGTGTAAAGTAGGCTGGAACATTAGACGCTTTACCATCGACTGACCCAATCCCCCCCGAGTGAATGAGATAATGGTTCTCTTCTAAATAATCAACATCCGAAATGTATGGCGAATAAAAATCTGAGCCACGTTCTTTTCCAAATTCATAAACTTGTTCAATGGTCATGTCATCTGTGTTGAGGTGATAAATAACTCCTCGAGAGTAGTTATCTTCTGCAGAGACATAGTCAGAACTATTTTTTGAACGGTTATTACCGTTATCAAAAACAAACACATCACCATTCGGTAAGACTTGAGCCGCGTGCTGTGACCATTGCCATTCAAATTCATCACCAACTGGCGTGAAGAAGTAAGATTTCATCTCTTCAGGCCATCCGGTTGAATCGCCGATAATCCAGTTTAGTTTTCCACTTGTGTAGTCAAGACTAATGACTGCATCTTGGTGGCGCCCAGATAAAATAAGAGCATTTGTTGCTTCGTCATACCAAACAGAGTTATTGTGGAACCAATCTGTTTCAATCCAATTTTCACTTTTAGCGACATCTTTTGGTAAAACCTCTGTCAAATCCCACTTCTTAATAATTTCCCCTGTTGTTCGATCCATCTCAACGACATAGTCTTCAACTGTTTGTTTTGTCGGATTATTTTGAGCAACGATTAAGTTTCCATTTTCCATTTCAAAGGCATCATGGTGATAACCACCAGGCATATTGTATTCAACATAAACCTTACCTAAGAGATCCATCTCCATTAAACCAGTCATGTAATAAGGAGCAGCGACTGTACGGTTAGAACTTAATAAAAGATTACCGTTTTGTAGTCGCTTAATATCCCACACATTATTAGTTGATAAATACCAGCGCACATCGCCATTGACATCATACGCGGCTGTATAGCCAACAGAAGCTGGAGTGGCAAAATATAACTCATTTGTCAGGGCCTCTTTATTAGCGATAACCGTTGTAGGCATTGAGAAATCTTCAGGTAAGGCCTCAGTTTGAATTGTAATTTCAGTTTTCTCACCAGTTGATAATGCTAAGGTGATTTTATTTTCAGTATCTGGATATAGGCCGTAAATTGGAATGCTATGTTGCTGACTACTTTCAAAGGTTTGCTCAAATGTTGTTAACTCGTCACGGCCATGTATCGTCACAGTCACTTGTGTATCGGTTGGCGTGTTAAACAACAGAAGTGCAGTAAGTGGTGAATTCCCATAGGGATTTAATTCGATGTAAGGTGATTCAAAAGTATGGGAGTCTTTTTTGATTTCATTAGCTAAGCGTTCATCAACGGCTTGTTGAGCTATGATCAAGGTGTCTTTTTGTTCGACTGCAGTCGTTTTTGGCATTAGTACTAATAAGATAAGCATAGCTACCGCAATGATGCTTGTGATAATCATGATTCTTTTTTTCATAAAAGTCTCCCTTTCATTAGTTGATACTGTCTATTATAGGTGATTTACTAATCGTTAGGCAAGATAATATGCCAAAGTAACACAGTATTTTCCATATTATATATAACTGACTTGTTTTGGTCTTGATAATTCAGAAGAAAATCGTGTTGTTTTGAAAAAATCTAACGAAGTCTGATGATATTTGGTAAAATAGGTATAGTAATAAGGCAGAGTTTTAACGAAAGAAGGAATTAAGTTGAATCAGAACGTATTAAAATGCCCAGTTTGTCATACTGGATTTGAAAAAGAAAATAAACAGTACAAATGTCAAAATGGACACTCTTTTGATATGGCCAAAGAGGGCTATACCAATTTGTTACTTGCAAATAAAAAAAATAGTAAAATACCAGGGGATTCAAAAGAGATGATGGTAGCTCGTCAACGTTTCTTAAATGGTGCATATTATGAACCCTTATCAAATAAATTAAATGAGTTAATGAAAGCATATGTGTATCAACCGGACACACCATTACATGTATTTGATGCTGGAAGTGGAGAAGGTTATTATGTTGACCGTATGCAACAAAGTATGGCACAAAATCAAAACGTAAACTTTACAGGAATCGACATTTCAAAAGAGGGTGTTAGGCTATCGGCAAAACGAAATAAACAGATCACGTTCGCAGTAGGAAGCGTCTATGATATTCCAATAATAAATGAAGGCGTTGATTTAGTATTTAGTGTGTTTGCACCGATTGCCGAGTCAGAATTTTCTCGAATATTGAACCAACATGGAAAGTTAATCATTGTCTCACCAGGTGCCCATCATTTATTTGGGTTAAAACAAGCCTTGTATGATGAACCGTATTTAAATGAAGAAGATAAGTTTGTGTTAGAACAATTCGACTTATTAGAACAATGCCGTGTTGATTATGACATGACATTAAGAAATTCTCAAGATTTACATGATTTAATGACCATGACGCCGTATTATTGGAAGACAAGTGCTAAAAAAATGGAAGCTTTGCTTGAAAATAATGAGACATTACAAACGAGAATTGAATTTATCGTAAATGTTTATCAAAAAAAATAAAGGTATGATAAAATAAGTATCATTGAACTAATATACAAAATAAAAGTGGGGTGAGTGGGAATGTCGAACCTATCAAAATCAGAAGTCAAGCATCAAAATATTGTACCGCTAAAAGAGATGCCTGATGATTTAATGGAAGTCATCAATTTAATGGAATTTGTGAATGAGCTACACGAAGGACAGTATGAGAGCGTGTTGAAAAAATTACCACAATTAAGAAAAAGTATAAAAACCATGCATAAAAGTACAAAACGTACGTTAAAAGTAGCCAAAAAATTAAGTCGTTCACAAAAGAAATATTATTTTAAGCTTTCGAAGAAAGTGACAGAACTCATAAAGGATGACAACGTCGATCCGGCATTAAAACATGAGCTCATCATAATCCTAAAGGATATAACACGATTTATGAATGAAGCAGATATGCGAGATAAAGAATTTTTGGAGTCACAGCACAAAAAGATCTTAAGTTATGGGGGAATCGCACTTTTAACACTCGGAAGCATTTATGGTATTAAAATCAGAAAAAGATAAGGTTAAATCAATTGGTGTGTCGCCTAAAAGCTTTTGATGAACTAGAAATTTTTAAACTGAATAAAAAATATAACAAAAACATGAGCGTTTAAGACCTAACGACTCATGTTTTTTTAAGTTTCTGAATACACTTTAATGAAATCATGAATAGGGGAGCGGTGTACATGAAAGTGGGAGTTCAAAATGAACGCGTTCTTTTTTTTCAAATACATTTTGGTATCAATCTATTTAGTTTAATTGTCGGACTGTTTGGGGTTTTGGCGTTAAAGTTTTCCATAGGGATTGTTGAGTTTTGTACGCTTATTCCAGCACTTTTAGGAATCGGAATGTACTGCTTAAATCAAAATGTCGGTAGAAAAAGACGAATTGATAAAACGTATTATTGGGGTTGTTGTTTAACGAGTGTTATATCCTTATTGTTTTTATCACAATTATTATTTAAACTTGTGGTCATTAGTCAGTTTTCTAGAATGCTATATTTTCTACTCACATTAATTCCAATTTGTTTATTAGCCTACTTTATTTTATACGGTGATAAAAATATCGTTTATCTCTTGTTAAATCCAATTTATGCTATAAGTGTCTTAGTTGCTCTTGTGCTTCTTTCAACCTTTATTTATAATCTTATTATTTGCAATATATTTATTGGATCTTTTCTCGTGTGTATCAGTTTTATTATAGGTCTTCTTAATCTAATCATCATCGCGTTTATATGCTTAGATTTAAGAATGATGTTATATAGGGGAAGATAAAATAGTACCGGATTGCTTAAAAGTATGCAACAATAAATAAAGAGGTGCATTTTTTTGCAGTATCGGTTTGCGATATATGATAAGTGTTGAAGGGGATGGTGCGATATGGTGTCTTGCAAGGAAGTAAAGGTCAGGCTTGTACCGTTTACAAAAAAGTATCTAGGGTTAGTTTATAAGTTGTATCAAAATCAATCATTTATGAATGAATTTGGTGATATGGATGCTGATGAAAAGACATATGAGTCATTGTTAAAATGGTATGAAGAAGTGGCAGATGATACCGCAACAGAGTTGTATGCTATTAAAAAAAGCAATGATGATGTGATTGTAGGGTTTGTTCATGTTGATGATATTGATGAATATGAGGAAACGGCGTGGTTATCTATTGGAATTGATCCGGATTTTCAAAATATAGGGTATGGGAAAGAAGCGATTTGTTTAACATTAGGTTATTTATTTAATGAAAGAGAGCTTAAAAAATGTCGGTTAGGTGTTTTATCACATAATAAAAGAGCGATTCATTTATACGAGTCGTTAGGGTTTGTACTTGAACATGTAATTCCACGATCAAAGTTTACATGTCATAAAGAACCTGACATTTATCAAATGATTCTCTTAAATGCGAGTCATAAGACGATATAACTTGTTAATCTGGGGGAGTGGGAATGAAGGAAAATGTGTTAAGAAACTACAAATGGCAACAATTGAGTGGAACAACACCCAAATATTTTAAAACGCTTGGACACTTGCGATTTGAGCAATGCAGTGAAGATGGGGCGCGAAGCAGCTCATTGTTGTTTCATAAACCAGGTTTTGAAAAAATTATGTACGATTTGATGGTTGAAACGAATGGAGCAACAGCCATTGTCGTGGGCATGCTAGTAAAAGGGATTGATGTTCAAAGTTTAAAGTATATCATACATTTTTATGATCATGAGGGGGCGTTTATAAAGTCTGTTAGCCATGATGTAGCAGAAGAGGTCGGAACAAATTACAAAAATATTTGTGTGACCTATGCAGTGCCTGATGAAGCAAGTTCTTTAAACATCGAGTATCACATTAATGGACTAGCAAAAGGATTTAATTGTTGTCTGCCATCCTTAATTTTAAAATGATGTTATATGGCAGCGTAATAGAATGTGCAAGCGCCTTGTATAGAGGAAAAAAGAAAAGAGCTAATTCAAGTGAATTAGCTCTTTAAATTTATTTAGATGTTGTATCTTGCGTTCTTTTTTTCATTGAATAACCTGTTGCCCCAAGTAGTAATGAGATAAGAGGCGTTAAAATATTGAAGAATGCATAAGGTAAGAAAGCCAATGGGCTGATTCCTAGCGCTGCAAACATATATGAACCACAAGTTGTCCAAGGAATTAATGGTGATGTTACCGTTGCACTATCTTCAATGGCACGTGATAAGTTGACAGCAGCTAAATTACGTTTTTCATATTCTTCTTTATACATACGTCCAGGCATGACGATTGATAAGTATTGGTCACCTGTTACTAAGTTTGTTAGGATACAAGTTGATAATGTAGCAAAGACAAGTCCAAACGTCCCTTTAGCGAAGCGTAAAATATAAGTAACAATGGTTTGTAACATGCCTGTTTTCTCTAACACACCACCGTATGCTAAGGCACAGACAATTAATGAAACAGTCCACATCATACTATTAAGTCCACCGCGTGTTAATAAATCATCAACGGCTGGCACACCAGTATTTGATGCAAATCCATAATGCATGGCTTCAATAATGTCTCCTAAATTTGCCCCCTGTAATCCAAAGGCAAAGACCCCACCAATCATAGTTCCAATTAATAGGGCAGGTAAAGCTGGCATCTTTAAGATAACTAATCCGATAACGATAACCGGTGCTAATAATAAAATAGGTGAAAGTGTTTCAAATGAGTTAGCTAATGTTTGTGTAATGACATCCATCTGTGCAGTATCCATTGATTGACCTGCATATTTAATACCGATTACCGCATATAAAACAAGTGAAATTAAATAGGCTGGCACAGTCGTGTATAACATATGTCTAATATGATCAAATAATTCAGCCCCAGCCATGGCAGGTGCTAAGTTTGTAGTATCCGATAAAGGTGACATTTTATCACCAAAGTATGCCCCTGAAATAATCGCACCAGCAATGATAGGTGCGGGAATACCTAATGTTTGTCCAATTCCAAGTAAAGCAATCCCAACAGTTCCTGCTGTTGTCCATGATGATCCCGTTGCAATCGATACAATCGAACAGATTAATAAGGTTGCAACCAAGAAAATTCCTGGTGATAAAATTTTTAATCCCCAGAAAATCATGGCCGGGACAACGCCACCTAAGATCCAAGTTCCAATTAAAGTTCCAACGATTAATAAGATTAAGACGGCTTGTAAAGCCATTTTAATTGTATCAAGAATTCCTTCCTCTAATTCACCCCATGAATATCCTAGTCTGAAAATTCCGATCATTGAAGCCACAACAGTACCCGCAATGAGTGGAATTTGTGGATCAGCATCATATGAACTCAACGCAATCATTAAGGCGATGACTAAAAATATAATGGGAATAAGTGCTTCAACAATTGAAGCCTGACGTTTTTGTTTGATTTTCATTATGTTCTCTCCTTCTCTTAGTTGTTTATACTTAAAGTAATAAAGGATTTGTAAAATCACAATAAAACTTTTATCGCGAATTTTGTGTTATTATGGCATCTTTATGATATAACATAAGCCGTATGATAATATATCATGTTATAAAGTTCAATGTAAGTCTATAACTTAAAAATAAATCAAGTAAAATATGGTAAATTGGTAAAAGAAATAATTATTGGAAAAAATTATAAAAATAATATTGTCATAAAAACAGTTATTGTGATATAATAAAAGCGACTTAAATATTCATTTGATCTTCAACGGAACTACGGATTACCATTTGGTGTAGATGTTGTTTGAATTAATCTTGTTTATCAATGATTAACTTTGGGGGAGTATAAAATAATATTAAGTTATAACTTTTTTTTAATTATTGGAGGTATGTATCGTGAATACAGGTACAGTTAAATGGTTTAATGCAGAAAAAGGATTCGGATTTATTTCAGTAGAAGGTGGAGATGACGTATTCGTACACTTCTCAGCAATCACTGGAGAAGGGTTCAAAACTTTAGAAGAAGGTCAAAAAGTATCTTTCGATATCGTTGAAGGAAACCGCGGAGCTCAAGCAGCTAACGTTGCTAAATTATAATTCATACTGAATTAGTGAATCTAAAAGTTGTTGACATTGTCAACAACTTTTTCTTTTAGGCATGAGGTGAGGGCGATATACAAGCCCAATGGATTAAAATAGTATTGTGCTCTTCCTTAAGATGAATAATTCATCATGTTATGGTAATGTACGGAGTATAATTAAAGGGTGAAAAGAAGTAATAAGGATAAATAAACCACTAAGCGCGTGGTTTATTTTATTTGACATGAATGTTAAAGGAGTGAGCGTATTGAAGAAAAATGTTGATTTAGCCTCAGGTAATATTTTTAAGACATTATTAGTCTTGTCATTACCGATTTTAGGGACATCGTTTATTGAAACAGCGTATAGTTTAGTCGATATGATTTGGATTGGTCGTGTGGGGAGTAGCGCAGTTGCTGCCGTTGGAACAGCAGGCTTTTTCACGTGGTTAGCAGTGGCTTTTATTACTGTTTCAAAAGCAGGTGCACAAATAAAAGTGTCTCAATCCATTGGTGCCAATGAATTAAGTGATACAAAAAAATATATTTCAGGAGCCATGCAAGTCAATATTGTCTTGTCTATCCTATATATGATCGTCTTATTAGTCTTTATGGAGCCGTTAATTGGTTTCTTTAAGTTAACTGACAGTGAAGTTATTGAAATGTCTTATTCGTATTTAACGGTTGTGGCGCTAGGGATGATTTTTTACTTTATTAATCCAGTGTTTACAGCAATCTTTATTGCAGCGGGAGATAGTAAAAGACCATTTCTAATTAACACAACGGGTCTGTTGATCAACATTGTCTTAGACCCGATTCTTATCTTAGGATTAGGGGGCATCCCAGCAATGGGAGTTTTAGGTGCTGCATTGGCGACGGTCTTTGCGCAAATTGTCGTGACGATAAGTTATATCATTTTAATTAAAAGAAGTAAGTCTGAGTATTTACACTTTAATCTGTTTGAAAAACCGTCATTTATCCATATAAAATCCATGTGTAATATTGGATTGCCAGTTGCCATCCAAAGTGGATTATTTACGATTTTTTCAATGGTCATCGGACGTATTGTGGCTGCTTATGGACCGATTCCAATTGCCGTTCAAAAAGTCGGATCTCAAATTGAGGCAATCTCTTGGATGACAGCCGGTGGATTCTCAACAGCCTTAGGTGCATTTGTTGGTCAAAACTATGGAGCGCGACAATACGACCGAATTGAAAAAGGATACCGTGCGACCATGTATTTAGCCATTGCTCTCGGCGTATTTGCAACTGTTTTACTCATTGGTTTTGGCCGCCCATTATTTAGTGTCTTCTTACCAGAAGCAGATGCCATCGAACAAGGAAATGTGTATTTACAAATCCTAGGTGTCTCGCAATTGTTTATGTGTATTGAAATCACAACACAAGGTTTATTCAATGGTCTTGGTCGAACCTACATCCCTTCAGTTATTAGTATTATCTTTACTGGTGCGCGTATTCCACTAGCCTATTTCCTTGCCCAACCGCATCTATTAGGAATTAATGGGGTTTGGTGGGCGATTACAATAAGTAGCATTATTAAAGGGATTTTAATTGTAGGTATTTATCTGTATATTAAAAAGAAGAATACACTATATCCATGTAAAAATACAGCAGAGGAAGAACTTGAGATTCAACCTGCATAAAGTTTGAGAGTTTATCTAGTCAAATAGGTAAACTCTTTTTCTATTTAAATATAAAACGGATAGTCCAAGAAGCATTTAAAAAGTGGTTTAGGTTTTTTATAAATAACGAGTCTCACTGTTAATGGGATAGATGAACTTAGATACAGTAAATAAGTATACACGACGGAATTTGTCTGTTAAAATAAAGAAATAATCTGAGAAATTGTGGGGGTTATCATGAAAGTATTATTAACAGACTTATTTTTAAGTTCAATTCCAAAAGGTAAAGAGAGCTACGTGTTAGAAAAACTCTCTCTTTTTGTAAATGAATTTAATGTAAGAAAATACAATATGTCCGCTTTACCAGCAGGATTCTCCGTACGCGAAATTCAAGGTAATGCCCATCAATTACGTATTTTTAAACTTCGCATTAATAAAGGGGATCGCATCTTATTTGTCTTTAATCCACCCGTTATGCGAAAAGAATTCAACCACTCAATCGTCTTTTTAGATTATTGCCATCATGATAAACAAGTCCTAAGTGGGAAGCGACGCGGTGTGAATGAAGAGCATATCGTTGAACTAACTAGCGAAGATGAAACATTCGAGCACGCCATCGACCAGCAATATCAAACGTTTCAATATGATCCTAATCAAATGATTACACGAGTCGTTAGTATCGATAACTTGTTGAAATGGACAGCAATTAAAGATGACAAAGCCATTTATTATTTAAATAATGAACAATATGAATGCTTGCAAACACATGGACAGCCAACCTTTATCTTTGGAAGTGCTGGAAGTGGTAAAACAACAATTAATATTCATAAAGCTTATTTACTCGCCATGTATCCAAATAAGACGGGGTATTTTACATACTCAAATTATTTGCTTGATGATGCGGTTAAACATTTTAATAAAATTCAAGAAGAGTATGAACAAAGCTTTACACCTGAGCAACAAAAGCGCGTTGAATTTAATCACTTTAATGGATTTATTAGTTCCCATCTTGGTCGATATGATTTTGTGAACGTTGAACAATTTAGAAAATGGATGATTGAGAATCAACCTCATTTATTAAAAAAATCCGGCTTAACGGTCTATGAGATATGGAAAGAAATACGGGGGTTAATCAAAGGCATGATTCCAAAAGATTGGCTCGATTATGTCGTAGATTTGGATAAAATAAAATTAAAGGATTATGTGGTAGATGGGTTGATACAAAAAAGATTTGCAACACGTCATCAGAATCAATTAGTTTTAGACCATCAACGTATTTATGAAGCAAAAAAACACTTTTTAGACGAGGTGGCATTGACCGCTATTTCATTGCTTCATCAACACATCGACACGTATTTAATACATAACCGTTTAATTTCTGAGGATGTGTATTTTCGATTAGACAAACACTATTGTTCATTCGACCGTCAAACACGGGAAGTTATTTATGACATTGCCGTGCGTTATGAAGCGTGGTTGAAAGATCAAGGTAGAGTTGATGAAAATGATTTGTGTCGTACCTTTTTACGTGAGATTTTTGCTGAAAATGTATCAAAGTACGATTTTGTGATTGCTGATGAGATACAAGATTTAACCGAGGTTCAAATTTATGTGTTACTGCAACTGGTGAAAAATAAAAACAATGTGTTGTTCAGTGGGGATTTTAATCAAACCATCCGTCCGACGTATTTCAACACAGGTCGAATTGAAAGTATATTAAAAACAACAAATCTCCATGAGGCGTTTGTCAAATATGAACTGGTGCGCAACTATCGCAGCTCTGAAAATATTGTCAATTTAGCAAATGAAGTAGTAAATTTGCGAATCAAACAGTTAGGGATGCATAAACATCATGACTATTTTGAATCACCTGTTCGAGGGGAACATTATCCCGTGATGCAACTGAAATCAAATACAAAAAATTTAACCGAATTGTTAAAGATAGCCATTAAGCGCCACTATGTGGGGATAGTCGTTCCAGATGATGAAGAAAAAGCAAAACTCGAGCAGTTTATTGGAGAAAAAGGTTATTTATTTACGGTTGAAGAAATTAAAGGAATTGAAAAGGAATATATTATTTGTTATAACGTAATGTCTAAATTTTACAGTGCTTGGCAAGCCTTATTAAGTGGTCAAGTCGATCAAGTAGAAAACTATCGTTACTATTTTAACTTATTGTATGTATCAATTACTCGTGCCCGCCATTATTTATGTTTTGTTGAGGATGATTTACCGCTGCAACTTCAACAAGAGTTAATCGCACATTTTAAACAAATTGAGGTGTTTGGAGAAGAAAAACTTCAACTAACGGAAACATCGAGTGACAATCAGTTTTATGTATCTGCGTCACTATATGAAGAACGTGAGCTATACGAGCAAGCGATTGCGGCTTATAAGCAATCCGGCTTAAAAGAAGCGAAAAAAGACATCCGACGTTGTCAGGCCTTAATAAAAGGGAAGGCAGGGCAATATTTAGAAGCGGGAATGGCCCTCATGGATATTAAAGAGTATGAAAGTGCAGCTTCCTATTTTAAAAAAGCAAATGAGTCTTTGTTGTATTTAAAAGCGCTCATTTACATGAATTTAACTTATGAAGAAGTAGAATCAGAATTTAATAAAATGGGGTTAAACGTACTTGAATTTGTCTATTTACAACCGAAAAAGATAACGTGGCTACGTAAGTTTAATAAGTGGTACGGCGCACACGTTAAAAAACAAATGAATGTCATGGATGACATGGAAGAGATGATGAATCAGCTGATTAATAAAAGTGAGAATTGAATAAAGAGGTGATTGAGATGGACGCAGAGTTCCTAGAGTTAATTCATACATTCCAAAAAGCAAGTAAACGCATGAACACTTTAAACGAGACGATGCTTGGATTTAAACAAGTGGTGCAGACGTTGCAACAAGAGATGGATCAATTAGTGGAAATGGTCGAGTTAGAAGGGATTGTCGAGCTCGCTCAAAAAACAACAGCAACCCTAAATGAGGTGCATGCGTCATATGATGCAATGAATGCCTCATATGAGCGATTTATTGATATTAATGCCATGAAGGAGCGATATGAACAAGGCAACACCTTACTTCATGAAGAATTGAACCTACTGCGCCAAGACTTATCTAAGACATTGGAAAGCTTAATAAATCAGCCACAAACATTAAGTCAAAGACTCAGTCAAATTGAAAATTTAGCGATTCTTCATGAAGCGCATCTTTATGAAAAGTCTGGATCAAATTTAACTGTTTCAAGTCTTGACGGTGTATTAGTAAAGACGTTTGAGGGAGTCGATGTGAGTCAGTTTCAATTAGTTAATGACACGTTGTTTATTCAAAATGCAATGGATGCTTGTTTATATGTGGTTAAGGACTTAAATATACAAGTGGTGGCTCAAAGTATTGGGAACAGATTTTTTGTTAAGGATTATCACATCTATCATGTGCTAAATGAATGCTTAATAAAGACAGATTTATTATGGAATACAACGGAAGAAATAGCGGTTAATGTATCTGATTTTTCACTGCAAGGTGAGTGGCTGATTTATGTGTCAGAGGGGATTGTGTCAAAACTTAAGGTTTAGTGAATAGGGGGAGAGGGCGTGGATATTGAACGTCAAATTAAAGATTTAGGTAAAGGAATTGCGTATGCAATAACACGGAAAAGAGAAGCAGAACCATCGATGATTGCGTTTGAGGAAATCGATGACACGAATTTATTTGAAGTGTTATTGATTCAATATTTGTTTGAGAGAAATATTAACGAAGCGGACAACTTAATTTTTGAACAACTAGATAAGCATAATACAAAAGAATTCCAAGCCATTGCATTCGATTTTTATGAGCAGTTGTTACAGCTATCGGATGAAGAGTTGTTAGCCGCTAATTTTTCAAGAGAAGAAGTGTATCAAAGTTTAAATGATTTAAAAAAGTATGTCTATTAAAAAAACTCGCCGATTTGGCGAGTTTTTTGTTTTAGTGGCTGCTTTGCACTGGAATGTAAGGGATAATGCGACCTGCAACGTTTTGCATCGTTAAGGTTTGTAAATAAACCTTACCAGGGCCTGTTATTTTTGTTAAGAATAAGCCTTCTCCACCGAAGAAGATGTTTTTAAATCCTTTAACCGTTTCGATTTCATAAGAAACCGATTGTTGAAAGGCAACGACGTTACCTGTATCAACTTTAATCACTTCACCAGGAGCGAGTGTACGCTCAACGACACTTCCAGCCGTTTCAATAAACGCTTTGCCGTTACCGCTTAATTTTTGTAAAATAAAGCCTTCTCCACCAAATGCACCTGCTGAGAAGCGTTTCGTCCATTCCACACTTAATGAAACAGTCGGTTGACCAACTAAAAACGCACTTTTTTGGCAAATCCAGACGTTATGAGGATTAATTTCTAGCTCAATGATTTTTCCAGGGAATGTTGAAGCGAAAACAATCTCTTGATTTGCACGTGTTGCCGTATAAGTTGCCATAAACAACGATTCACCTGAAAACATGCGGCCAATCCCACTTAATAGCCCACCTTTTAAATTCGTATCCATCTTAATGCCTTCATCCATCCAGGCCATCCCACCTGCTTGTGTATACACACTCTCACCAGCATCCAAGCGGATTGAAACACCAGGTAAATCATTACCGAAAATATTTGTTTGCATATACGTTCACCCTCTCACTGTATTCTCAAAGAATACAAACTCTAGCACTAACATAGCACATAAAACTTAACAAGACAAGGTTTATCCTTTTCTCAATCATAAGAAAAACATTACTGATTATTGAGTGTTGTTTCATAGTAGCCTAATAGCCCATCGACCATGCGCCCGTAACTATGAACACCATCAGTAACACCGTTAAGTTGTAAATACGTGTTATTAACATGGCTTGCCATGGATTCAACAGGCCCTTCGTAGTTTTTCCAAAAGTCAGATTTATAGCGCATATCGATGATGACTTCATCTGATAAGTTTTGGTTTAATTCAATCAACGTTTCACGATCATATTTAGCCAAAGCATGATTCACATAACCAAGTGCCGATAAATAACCCGCATATTGAAAATGTGGATCGTTATGTGTTATACAAGTCATAAACGCAATAAAGTTTGCCTCATCCTCACTTGCATAACCACGCTGATGCGCCATTTCATGCATTGTTGTAAAGACTAACGTGACCTCGGGCACATTCACATTCACATTTGCTTCCCCTGTAAATGGTGAGTAAACCCCGGTAATCATCGTGTAATTTAGAAGCTCTGAAAAGAAAATTGGTTTTGGTAAGCCATAAGTGCCGCTAAGTGTTGGATACATTTTAGCAGCCTCGGTATAGCCTGCAGGCGCCGCTTTAAATAGATCAGAAACAGAACCTGGATAATCAAAGACACCCTCGCTATTAGAGGAAGTTTTTAATTTTAGATCATTGCATTGTTGAACCAAATAGGCGTACAAGTTAGCAAGCTCGGTGGTTGAATATTGCAAGATTGGAATATTTGCGCTTTCGTAAAACGAAATACGATTGTAATTTAAACCCCATAGTAAGACAAATAGGGCATATAAAATGGAACCAATCATCGATAAGTTGGCAAGTAAGTTAGTTAGACGTCTTCGTTTATTTGGTTTTGTGAGGGTTAAAAAGAGGGTGTAAACTAGGTAAATTAGTAAACCTAAAAAAGAGGCGATAACCATTAGCTCAAACACCGAAAAAGGGACGCAATTTGTCAGCCGACTTAAGAGCTTTATGATTGTATTATTAAATGTATTTGAATAGTAGTTTTCAATAACACTCGGATAATGGGATAGACAAAATGAAATGATGTAGCTAAGAGGAATGAAGAGAAGAAAAAGAAATTTTTTTGACATGAGACACCCCCAAAGTTTGTTAGATTTATTATAACAGATATTTTGTGTGAAGGGCGTTAGGAGAAACAAAAAAAGGAACGAAACGTTCCTTCATTATTCAGAGATTAACTTTAAAAGTTGTGCGGTATAGTGTGCGGCGTATTCAAGTTGTTCAGTCTCTGAAATACTTGCTTTTCCATCACCGTCTTGGTGTCCATAGCTCCCAAACTGACTGTGATTGCCACCTTTAATTTCGACGAGCAATGTCTCTTTTGGTAATAAATCTACTGCAGTTTTAACTTTATTTAAATCAGCTACTTCATCGTTTGATCCATATAAGGACATAACGCGTACAGTTGAATCTTTTAGCGCATCATCAAGTGGATAAGAGGCAAATAAGACAACGCCCTCAATGTCTTCATGTGTAGCAGCAAAAGAAGCAGCCATGACACCACCGAGTGAGTGTCCACCAATTGCCCAGTGCCTAATGTGATCAAATTGTGTCATGACAACTTCTGCTTTGTCTTTGTCTAAGACAGCTAAATTAAGTGGCATTGGGACAATGATTACTGTAAATCCTTGGTCGGCAATTAGCTGCGCTAAAGCCGCATAACTACTTGGGTCAACTTTTCCACCAGGATAAAAAATAAAACCTGTTTCAGATTCCTTATTACTTGGTTCAAAGACTAATAAATCAGAACCGTCCATTGGTACGGTTGATTCCATTGCCAAAATGGCGAGTTGGGTCGGTTCATAAGATTCACTCGCCCAGAAGTAAAATCCGCCACCTACTAATAAGAAGATAACGCCGATGGAAAACGTCATCCACAACCATATTTTTTTCATACTCATCACTCCTCTTTGTAACGACACTATTATAACATTACGTCCATACGCTAAAAAAGATGCTAGGTGTAGGAATTTGGCAAAAAAAGTTAAATGATTAAAAAAGAGAATATTACTTATCAATTTAAGACAAAAAATCCAATATTTATGATAAAATAATGAGTTGTAAAACAGATGAAATTTGAGGAAAATTGGATAGAGGTGTATCTCATGACAAGGTTTTTTAATGGACGAGAAACAGAATTACTAGCACCTGCTGGGACATTCGAAGATTTTAAAGCCATCTTGCATAGTGGAGCAGATGCGTTTTATATGGGTGGTAAAAAGTTTAACATGCGTATGCACCGCAAAGAGCATAACTTTACAAATGAAGAGTTAGAACAAGCTGTTAAAATGGCCCATGAAGTAGGGAAAAAAGTTTATATTACCTTTAATAATATGATGAGCAATGAGGAATTAACAGAAGCTCACGAGTATTTACTATTTTTAGAAAGTATTCAACCGGATGCGTTAATCATCCAAGACTTTGGGGCTGTTAAATATATAAAAGATAATAATATTAATTTAAACATGCACTTAAGTGTGATGGCTAATGTTCACAATGTGGCGATGATTAAAGCGGCTCAAAAATTAGGCGTGACACGCGTCGTAACGTCTCGTGAAATGTCACTTGAAGATATATCTAAATTCGTATCAACGGTGCCCGAAATGGAGTATGAGTACTTTATTCATGGCGATATGTGTGTCGCGCATGGGGCGCAGTGTACGATGAGTGGCATGATGTTTGGAAAAAGTGGTAGTCGTGGTCGTTGTATGAAACCATGTCGCTGGGCGTTTAAAGAAGGTGAGGACTCATTAAACCACCCGATGGCTGTAAAAGATATGACGCTATATGACTATATACCTGAGTTAATGATGTCAGGGGTAAACTCATTTAAAATCGAAGGACGCATGCGTAATCATGAGTATTTAGTGACAATTATTAATAATTATCGCTTTGCGATAGATCGTTTTATTGAAGATCCAACGGGGTATATGACAAATTCAAAAGCGAGTCAATACATGCAAGATTCACGTGTTCGAAACTTATCAACGGCTTATGCATTTGGTAAACCGGGAGCTAGCAACATCGATATCACAGGCAGTCGTGAACCCCGTGTTTTTAGTAAACCCATTGAAGAACTTGAAATTAATAAAGAACGTATTGATCGTGCAAAAGCCATATTAAAGAAAACGACAAAACCCAAATTAGCGGTTAAAGTGAATAATGTTGAGGCTTTCAAGCAAGCGTGTGATAATGGTGCTGATTTACTTTATCTAGCAGGTGAAGTATACAAACCGGACGTACCATTTAAAAAGCAAGATATTCGCGAGTGTGTTGAGTATGCTGTTGGTAAAAAGGTGTATTATGTTTTACCGAGAATGTCTTATGAGCGCCAAATGCTTGAATTATCTTTCTTAGTGCCTGAATTGAAATCACTTGGTGTTGCTGGGGTTGTGGTTGGGAACTTAGGTGAAATTCATGAGTTTTATCATGATGGACTTGAATTTAGAGGCGATTATAATTTAAATGTTTATAATACAACATCAGCTCAGTTTTATGCTGATTTAGGGTTAAGCACCGTTACGTTATCGATAGAAGCCACAGCGGATGTCATGAAAAATGTCTTAACTCAATCAAATGTAGCCATGGAAGTTATCGCACACGGTGCACCCGATATGATGTACATGGAACATTGTTTAATGTGTGCAGCAGATGGTCAAGATTCAATCATCGATTGTGACAAACAATGTTTAAAAGGCGCGTTTGTGATGGAAGATGAAAATGGGTTTAAACATACTGTGTATGCCGATCAATATTGTAAAAACCATCTTATTTCAACGAAAGATCATTGCTTAATGCCGATATTAAAAGAAGTAAATGATTTAGGTGTGGACACGTTTAGAATTGAAGCGGGACACTACACACCAAGTGTGGTGGGAGAAGTGGTCGCTATTTATCGCAAGGCCATTGATGAAATCGAACTAGACTTATGTAAACGTGAAACAAATCAACGCCTACGTGATATCACGAGTCGCGGTATTAGCTTACACGCATTAAATTACTAATTTGAATGGAGATCATAAACATGACTTATATTGGAGCCAATAAAATCATTGAAAAGAAAAAAGAATACCTTGTTCCGTGTTCTTATCATTTTTATACAGAACCCCCACAATTTGTTAAGGGATCCATGCAATATTTATACGATACTGAAAATAAAAAATACTTAGATTTCTTTGCAGGTGTATCAGTGATGAACTGTGGACATTGCAATGAAGAAATCCTTGAAAAAACGATGGCGCAAATGCGAACATTGCAACACACAACTAGCATCTATTTAACAGAACCTGTCGTGAACTTAGCTGAAAAACTTTCAACGGTAACGCCAGGGGCGTTAAAGCGCACGTTCTTCTGCGGAACAGGTTCAGAAGCGAATGAAGGGGCCATGTTGCTTGCCAAACTGCATACAAAAAACAGTGAGTTTATCTCCCTAAACTTAGGATTGCATGGCCGTACAGCATTAACGATGAGTGTGACTGGTGTTGGGATGTGGCGAACAGACTTCGCCCCAATCGGCGGATGTCACTTCGCACCTAATCCATATTGCTACCGTTGCCCATATAAATCAACACCAGATAAATGTGAATTTGCTTGTGTTGAAGCGGTTGAAAATGTGATTAAAAATCAAACATCAGGCCGCGTAGCGGCAATGATAGCCGAGCCAATTCAAGGGAATGGGGGGATGATTACACCTCCTAAAGGTTACTTTAAAGCATTAAAATCCGTGTTAGATAAATATAATATCCCATTAATCATTGATGAAATACAAACAGGATTTGGTCGTACAGGTAAAATGTTCGCCATTGAACACTTTGATATTGAACCTGAGATTATGACGATGGCAAAAGCACTTGGAAATGGGGTGCCCATTGCAGCGTACATAACAACGGATGAAATTGCCGCTTCATTTACACGACCATCAGCGTCAACACTTGGGGGGAATCCAGTTTCAGCAACGACGGGGATAGCTGTTATTGATTACATTCAAGATCATCAATTAATGGAAAATGCAGCTGTACTTGGTGAACAACTAACACAAGGGTTAAAAGCATTACAATTAAAATATCCAATCATTGGCGATGTACGTGGGATTGGGCTAATGCAAGGTGCAGAACTAGTTTATTCAGACAAAACACCAGCCACTGTTGAAGTGGATATCATTTTAGAAAAAATGCGTGAAAAGGGCATTTTAATCGGTAAAAACGGGGAGTATCGAAATGTCTTAGCATTCCAACCCCCACTTGTGATAACAAAACAAGATTTACAACACATGCTTTCAACACTTGATGATGTGTTACAAGAAATTCCCTATCAATAATAAAAAGGCAACAAGTTGGTGACTTGTTGCCTTTTTCATAAGCGCTTGATATAGTCTTCTTTTGAAAGTGGTTTAGCAATATAATAGCCTTGCACACAGTCAAACGCTAGTTCTCTAAATAAATCAAGCTGTTCCTTTGTTTCAATTCCTTCCACAACGGTGTGTAGATTTAAGTTGTCGGCCATGACTTTAATAGCCTTAATAATTGCTAACTGACGGTTGTCACTTAAGGTTAAAACAAATTCACGCGGAATTTTCAGCTCATTAACCGGAATTTCGTAAAGGCGGTTAAGAGAAGAGTAGGCCGTTCCGAAATCATCAATAGAAATCTTAAATCCGATGTCTTGTAGTGTATTCAATATTTTGATAAGCCGTGTTTTATCTTTATCAAGCGACACATTTTCAAGAATTTCAAATGTAAAACTCGTCGGATCAACCTCGTACTGCAACATTATGTTAATGACTTTTGGAATAAATTTTGGGTGATGTAGTGTCGTAAGTGAAATATTGATGGCGCAAGTTTGGTTAAGTGAGGATAAATATAACTCGTGCTGAAATTCACATGCCTTTTCAAAAATAAGCGTATCTAACTGAAACGAGAGTCCTAATTCTTCGGCATAGGCTACAAAAGTTAAAGGAGATATAAACCCAGCTAGTGGGTGTGTCCAACGTGCGAGCGTTTCGAATCCGATGATTTTATCTTGATGTAAATCGTATTTCGGTTGAAATACGACAGAAATAGCGTTTGCGGCAATCGCTTTCGGTAAATCATTTTTTACCATAATTTCTTGTGTGTAGGCGTGGCGTAGTTTGTCATTAAACGCGATAGGTACAGTAGAATCAAGACGCTTAGATTCATACAAGGCAATATCAGCTTGTTTAATGATATCATCTATAAGATCGTTAGGCGTGGCGAAGGTGTAGCCACTATTTAAAGCATAATCATACTTTATACTCGTTATTGAATTCAAGACATAAAGAGTTGAACTCGTTAGCTTACATACCTTGTTGATAATGGATAAATCTTGTGTTGCAATCGCGAGTAAAAATTCATCGCCACCAAAACGAGCATAAACAACAGGCTCACTTAATGTTTTTTTAATCTTAATTAACTTTTTTGCGATATCTTTAAGGATGAGATCGCCTATATCGTGTCCGTGTGAATCATTGATTTGTTTAAATTTCTTTACGTCGTAGACAAACAAGGTAAAATTATTGTTAAACTGTGATATTTTTTCGAAAAATCCACGGCGGTTATAAAGTTGTGTTAATGGATCGAGTGTGGCATGGTTATTAATTTTTGTTAACAGTTTCTGATTTTCTCTTCGAATATACGTATCACGATAAATAATTAACAATAAACAAGTAACGGTTAAAAGTCCAAAGCGTATACCTTCAATGCTGCCGCCGTAAAGTGAAATAGACACATAACTTAATATTAAAAACATAATCGGACTCATGCCGATAATAAGTGTTGTACAAAATCTGTTTAAATACGTGTAAGGATTGTCTAAGTCATTGATAATTAATGATTGATCGGCATGATTAAGCCCCATTGCGATTGTCAGCAGAAAGATAATTAAAAAAGTTATCAGCTGATGATTAATTGGGAATAGTTGAATATAAGTTAGTGTGCTATGTTGACTTAAAATAAACCAAAAGCTATTTAATAAAAAGTAATTGATGAGAATGAATCGGTTACTACGTTTAGTGGGTAAGAGATATGAGGCCCCCATAAACAAGCATAGGATAAAAATATAAAAGAAGAGGTTAGTTAGCTGAAAGAGTGATGTCACCAAGGTGTGGCTACTTTGTTGCGTATAAAAGGGATGGGTAAGCAGTTCGATGCTAAGAAGGGGTCTAGTTTTGTCTAAACAAAAAATACAAAACGGAATCGCCATTAATATAACATCTTTTAAAATAATATGAAAAGACGTGTATTGTTTAAGGCGGTGAATTAAGAAATGGATGGCATAGCAGATGCCGAAGTACATAATATACATCATAATGTTACTTCCTAAATGTAAAAAATAAAAAGGAACATGAAGGATATTTAAAAAAACAAAAAATTGATCAAGCAGTAAGATAACATAAAAACACCCAAATAAAAACCATTTTTTACTCCCTAAGATATCATCAGAATGATGTTGTGTTAAGTAATAGTAAATAGATTTTAGACTGGTTAATAATATCGCTGTGTTAGAGAGACAAAATAACATTGTTTGTTGATCAAAGTTCAAAGGTAATAGGTGTTTTAGTAATAAGGAGCATAAATATATCATGAACATACAGGCTAAATATTTTTTAATTGTCAGATCCATAATCATCACCAGTCTAAAAAAAAATAAATGTTAATATTAATAGTATGTCACGAGTTATCAGGATTATTAAAAACTAAGACTACCATATAAGCCCAATAAGCATATATTATAGTAATGATTAAAGGATGAATTTGAGAAAGGAGAAGATGCGTTTTTATGAAATTAGATGAAATTCAAGTTGTTCTTTTAGCTCATCGTGAAGAAGACGTCAATAAATTTGGTAGAAACGCAGCTGCTATAAAGTATTATCAAGATGCATTCCCTGAAATAATTAATGAGTTATATCAACAATGGTTTGGCATTTATGAAATTTGTATTATCATTCACCATTTAAGTGATATACAAGACATGAAAGAAAATGTTAATGAATTGTTAGCTGTAAATGGTGATCATGGCTTTGCTGCGTACACGTTAAATAAACCAAAAGGGAAAATAATGCGATACGTCTTTATTATTTTTAATAAAGATGAACAAGAGGCGCGACAAGCCGCCTATGACATACTAAGACCCATACTGCTCCAAAACGATAACCCCGTCAAAGTAAATATCGATTTTCATTATGTGACGTTTTATTAAGTGATAATAATAAGAATTAGAAAGATAGACTTGTATCTTTATAGTAGAGAATATTCATTCATGAATAGCATCACTGCCACTAAGTTCATTTATGGGGAAAGATGCTTAAATGTTTGTGAAGAGGCTGCTCATTTTTAATGTTTGATGTTAGGTCATACTGGTGTGAAACAATAGAGTGGAAGTAAGGGAGAGGATTTACTGATTCGGAAAAAGGCCATTTTATAATGAGGATATTTAACATTGTAATGATACAATATTACAGTGTAAAAAATTCCTCCAAAATGATAAGGAAGTTCAGTCTAGTTGGTCTGGACTTTTTACATTTAATAATGAATTATATTATTAAGTTTGGCAAATGTGGTTAAACTTACACGTCTCCGTCTAAATTCTATGGATCCGCCACACAATTGTCATTTATTGAGACAGAGAAAAATATAATAAATAGAAGAATAATGATTGTGAGGGTTAGGAGGTTGTTCGTGTGAATCTTTTGAGTCAATTAATTCCTAAGAATTTTCTTGTGGCAAATATTGTGGATATGTTAACAGAGGACCCTGAACATGGTGTTCAAAAAATTTATGAGATGAGTAAAAATTTTATTAAAGATCCAGAGATTTCAGCGATTTTAAATGGGATTAAGCAATATTATGATCAAAACAAATCGGTGCAAATGTATGTAAAAAATATGGCGTATAATACGAATAAAAATTGTTTGAATCATTGTATACAAAACATCGGTGTCAATGCGATGTGGGATGGTCTTGCATTACGGCAAAAAAATAGGGTAGCGTATAACGTAGATATTCCACATGTTATTGCGATAAATCCAAGTATGACTTGTGGGGTTGGTTGTCGTGAATGCCCAGCTTCGATGATGGTTGAACCTCTGATGTCGGTTTCAGAAATTCATAAAGTAGTCACAGATGGTAAAGCTTTAGGCATTCACTGTGTGATAATAAATGGGGGCGATCCATTTTTATATAAAGAGCTGATGTCGGTATATGAAGCACATAAGGATATTCAGTTTTTTGTTATCACGCCAGGGGTTAATTTTAAGCAGTCAATTTGTGAAAAATTAGTTTCGCTTGGAAATGTGATTCCGTTTATTGTGGTTGAAGGCGATAAGTCTATAGTGGATGGTACATCTAAAATCGGTTTGTATGCGGAGATTCAAAAAGGAATGAATTTTCTGAAATCAAATGGGATCCTTTATGGTGTAGTGACACCGATAAGAAATGAAACGATTGACTACGTACTATCAGACTCCTTTGTTATTTCAATGATTAGAGGGGGCTCTAGAATTAATTCTTATATGACTTCAACTGAATCAAGTAGGTTATCGTTTGAGAAAGAACAGTTAATGGAGCAGCAAGTTCATAAAATACGTACGTCTAAACCTTATTTAACCTTTCATCTGAAGTCATTAAGCCCCTTTATTGACCGCTGTGTGACTGGGCCATATCAAATGTCATTTACATTAGGTGACATGAGTCAAGTATTTGAACTACCGCAAGTCACGGCTAGAAATATTAAAGGAAAGACATTAATTGATGTATTGAAGGAACAAAAAAAGAACTAACGAAGTTAGTTCTTTTTTTGTTGGATTATTCTTGCCAATGCTCAACGTTTTCTAGACCTTTAATTGAAGATGCTTTGAAAACTGGATCTTTGATTCCATTTTTCTTTTGCGTTGTATAATCTTTTAACGCAGCAAAAGCGAACTTTCCAAGTAGTGAAATCGCAATTAAGTTTACAATTGCCATTAATCCCATAAATAAGTCAGCTAAATCCCAAACGAATTGTACAGCAGTTAAAGAACCGAAGATAACCATTGCAATAACAATGATACGGTATCCTGTTAAGTAAATCTTTTTCGTGCTTAAGAATTCAATGTTAGTCTCACCATAGTAGTAGTTCCCAACAATTGAAGAGAAAGCGAATAAAAGAATACAAATAGCAACAAATATTCCACCAAATGCCCCGATTTGAGACGTTAAAGCGTGTTGTGTTAATTGAATTCCGTTTAAATCTGTTCCACTGTAAGACCCTGAAATTAAAATAACAAATGCCGTACAGCTACAAATAATAATTGTGTCTGTAAAGACTCCAAGTGTTTGAATTAAACCTTGTTTAACAGGGTGAGATACTTCTGCTGTTGCCGCCGCATTAGGAGCAGATCCCATACCGGCTTCATTTGAGAATAATCCGCGTTTAACTCCTTGAATAAACATTGCACCAAAGGCACCTGATGCTAGGGCAGAGAAGTTAAAAGCTTCAGAGAAGATTAAACCAATAATTTGTGGGATGGCTGTAATGTTCATCACGATAACAACTATTGCTACAAAAATATACGCAACTGCTAAAACAGGTACGATAACTTCTGAAACTTTTGCGATACGTTGAACGCCACCAAAGATGATAATAGCTGTTACAACAGCTAAAATAGCTCCCATTACCCATTTTGCAACACCGAATGTTTCAAATGCTGCCGCAATTGTATTAGCTTGTACAGCATTAAATACAAATCCAAATGTAATTGTAATTAAAACAGAGAATAAAATACCTAACCAACGTTGTTTTAATCCTTGCTCAATATAGTAAGCAGGTCCCCCGCGGTAAGCTCCTGTTTCATCTTTTACTTTATAAATTTGTGCTAAGGTACTTTCTACAAAGCTTGATGCACCGCCAATTAAAGCAATGACCCACATCCAAAATACTGAACCAGGTCCACCAACGGCAACAGCCATGGCAACACCGGCAATGTTTCCTGTTCCTACACGTGAGGCTGTACTAATACAGAATGCTTGGAATGATGAGATTTTCCCATCTTTTGTTGATTTTCCAACACCATCACCAAGAAGACGAACCATTTCTTTAATCATTCTAAATTGAACAAAATGTGTTCGGATTGAGAAGTAAATCCCTAAACCAATTAATAATATGATTAATAATGATCCCCAAAGTAATGTGTTTCCTTTATCAACTAATGTAACAATCAACTCGTAAAAATTCGATAAAAACGTCATAGTTACCTCCTAATTTTTTACAAGTTACCTTTATTTTCGACACTCCAATTAAAATTATAGCATATTTTACTATATTTGTAAGTGTATTAAACTGAAAGGAATATATTGTAATAGAGGGGATTGAGTTATACGTCATAAACTAAGTTAAGTAAAAGATGATTAAAAATAAAAAAACCTGCATTTTGCAGGTTATGATATTTACTTTTTAAATGGATTAAAATCAGTAATGATTAATGTTGCCCAATCTGAGTTTTCAACACTTTTCCACGTATAAACAACATTTAATTTTTTTAACCAAGCATTTAAACCTGTCGAAGTTTTACCGTCAGTTGCAGCATTACGTCCGAATGATTCTTTTAAGTATTCTAGTAATTCTTTTTGTTGTTCTGCACCAAGCTCTTGATCCACTAATGTTTCCATATGCTCTTTAGCAATAGGGTAAATATAATGATCGTTCGCATATAATTCATTAACTAATAATTGGCGTTCACGATTGAATTCTTGAACAACTTTATTAATTTCTTCACCGTTGCTTAAATATTTCTTAGCCGTGTTTAATGCAGAGATAGCGTTGTCGATTTTGTTAATTTTCTTTTCAGTGTTTACGTGTTTCATTTGGTTCAACTCTTTTCTGTGTAGTTTTCTCATTCTTATCATTTGATGAGAGCTATTGTTTTATGTGTGAAATAAAGTAAGATTATTTATCTTGCTAAATAGGATAGGTAATCTCAATACTTCCAGGCCTAATATGTAAACTTGATACGTATAACATCTCTTCGTATGAAAATGTGATAAAATATTACCATAACAAGATAACTTATGATTATGTTTATTTCTGTCACAATAACCAATCATATCATAGTTTTTAAAAAAATGTATCATTATAATAAAAAAATAAGTAAAAGGAGTAGAGAGATGAAGTTATACATTGATGGTGATGGCTGTCCAGTTGTG
>DNGE01000134.1:18162-42484 GCA_003486705.1 Bacillota bacterium | reverse complement strand
AAAAAGGAGTGTGATGGATGATGAATATTAATCGATTTACTGAAAGAACTAAACTAGCATTGGATAATAGTACTTCAGTTGCGACGCGTTTAAATCATCAAGAAGTTGATACAGCACATTTACTCCTCAGTTTATTAAATGACAAAGATGGTTTGGCTTCACGAATTTTAAATAAAGCAGGTTATTCAACTCCTCGTTTAATGGAGGATTTAGATAAACTATTAAGCCAACGACCATCTGTGGTTGGAGCTAAATGTGAAGGTTATATTACAGCTGATTTAAATTCAGTTTTACTTAAAGCAGATGATTATGCTCGTGCATGGAAAGATGACTATGTGTCTATTGAGCATATTTTATTAGCTATTTTAGATACGTCTACATATGATTTAAAACAATTATTTAAAACATTTAATATAGATAAGAAAAAATTAAAGAAAGTAATCTCAGAGATAAGGGGGAATTCGCGCGTGATGACACAAAATCCAGAAGATACTTATGAAGTTTTAGAAAAATACGGACGTGACTTAGTAGAAGAAGTGAGAAGTGGGAAAATTGACCCTGTTATTGGACGAGATGAAGAAATCCGTCGTGCGATCCGTATCTTATCAAGAAAAACAAAAAATAACCCTGTACTAATTGGAGAACCAGGGGTTGGTAAAACAGCAATTGTTGAAGGATTAGCACAACGTATCGTGCGTCAAGATGTGCCTGAAAGTTTAAAAGATAAAGTGATTTTTGAATTAGACTTGGCTGCATTAGTAGCAGGTGCTAAATATCGTGGTGAATTTGAAGAACGATTAAAAGCTGTCTTAAATGAAGTGAAAAGTAGTGAGGGACGCATTATATTATTTATTGATGAAATTCATACGATTGTTGGTGCCGGTAAAACGGAAGGTGCAATGGACGCTGGAAACTTGTTAAAGCCATTGCTTGCTCGTGGTGAATTACATTGTATTGGAGCAACGACACTAAAAGAACATCGTGAATACATTGAAAAAGACCCAGCTTTAGAACGACGCTTCCAAAAAGTTTTAGTAAATGAACCAACTGTTGAAGATACGGTCTCAATTTTACGTGGGTTAAAAGAACGATTTGAAGTACATCACCGCGTGAGTATTAGTGATCGTGCGATTGTTGCAGCAGCGACTTTATCTGATCGTTACATTACGGATCGCTTCTTACCAGATAAGGCCATTGACTTAATTGATGAAGCTTGTGCAACCATTCGAACAGAAATTGACTCGTTACCAGAAGAGTTAGATCGTATAAGTCGTCGTGCAACACAACTTGAAATTGAAGAAGCCGCGTTGAAAAAAGAAAAAGATAAAAGTAGCCAATATCGATTAGAAACCTTACAAAAAGAGTTGGCTGATATTAAAGAAGATTTAAAAGTATTAAGGTTACAATGGGAAAAAGAAAAACAATCCATTTACGGTGTGGCTGATTTAAAGAAACAATTAGAAGAAGCACGTCGTCAATTAGAAGATGTTCAATCAAAAGGTCAATTTGAATTAGCAGCTGAGATTCAATACGGAAAAATACCTCAATTAGAACGTCAAATTGCTGAAGCAGAAGCGTTAAAAGCAGAACAAAGTGAAGGGAATCGTTTGTTACGTGAAAATGTAACGGAAGAAGAAATTGCTGATATTATCTCACGTTGGACAGGGATTCCTGTTTCAAGACTGGTTCAAGGCGAACGTGAAAAATTATTACACTTAAAAGATGAATTGAAAAAACGTGTAAAAGGACAAGATATGGCCATTGATCTAGTCGGTGATGCAATTGTTCGTGCTCGTGCAGGAATTAAAGATCCACATCGTCCAATCGGATCATTCTTATTCTTAGGACCAACAGGGGTCGGTAAGACAGAGATTGCTAAAGCTTTAGCAGAGTTCTTGTTTGATAGTGAAGAACATATTGTACGTATTGATATGAGTGAGTATATGGAGCGTCATGCCGTTTCACGTCTCGTTGGAGCACCTCCGGGTTATATTGGATATGAAGAAGGTGGGCAATTAACAGAAGCCATTCGTCGTAAACCATATTCAATTGTATTACTCGATGAAATTGAAAAGGCACATCCAGATGTATTCAATATTTTATTACAAATATTAGATGATGGACGTATTACGGATTCACAAGGTCGTACAGTTGACTTTAAAAATACAATTATTATTATGACGTCTAATATTGGATCGCAATATTTATTAGAAGCTGACTCAATAGAAGATGGAAATGAGAAAGTATTAGCTGTTTTAAAAGATTATTTTAAACCTGAATTGTTAAATCGAATTGATGAAATCATTACATTTAATCCATTATCGCCAAGTATTATTAGTGAGATTGTTGGGAAATTTATTTATCAATTAAACGCTCGTTTAGCGGAACAACAAATTACCGTGCAGTTAACAGAGGAAGCAGCCAACTATATTGCAGCAGAAGGATTCGATCCAATTTATGGTGCTCGCCCATTAAAACGATTTATTCAACGTACGATTGAAACACAAATTGCCCGAGGCATTATTGCCTCAGAGATAAAACCAGATTCAAGCGTGCTCGTCGAAGTTGAAAATAATGAATTAAAAATTCATGTTAAATAGTTAAAAAGGAACCCGACAGTGGGTTCCTTTTTTAGGTCATCATTCACACCCCATACAAGGTTGGGGTTGATTATTATATAAAACAATAACAAGTAAAATAAAAAGAACTAATATAAATGCGAAGTTTAAGGCACGATTTGGTTGTGGGTAAGCAGGTGTAGCGGGTTGATAAGTATAAGGGTAACAATTTGGACCATATGGATACACGATAAATCTCCTCCAATCTGTCTATTCATAATATTGTACGTTTACCTCGACTTTTGGTGACAATATTTTTGGCATTTGTCTAAAAATTACTTGCCATCTGTTGAGAGAATATAGGTTTAAACGTTTCACATTTTTTATACATTTAGTGCAAATGACTTCCATTAATAGGAAATATGTGTATAATAGGTATTTAGATATTGGGAAAATAAAGAAATTACCATTCAATAATGAGCCAAATGGATTAATAGAAACTATCGTTTACATAGGGGAATAAGCGATGTGAGAATCTGACATATCAATTTAGTTAAAACATATACTTGTTATTAATGGATAATTTTAAGTTTTGGGTGATAAAAATGTAATGAGTAATTAAGAACAACAAAATGAAAAATTTATAATGAAGCAAGGTGGGAAAAATGCAGGAAATCAAAAATATTTACAAATGGATGAATGGAAATCGATTAAAAGTGTTAGGAGCGCTCATAGCAACAGCGTGTGGGATTGTATTTTCAACACTTATTCCAATTGTTAACCAAGTAGCAATTGATCAAATTATTAGTGGGGAAGCTGTAAAAGAGTCAAATGCTATTTCATCATTTGTATTATCATTTTCAAATGTCTACACGCAATTATTGATGTGTGGTGCTTTAATTATTTGTTTTACCTTAATGAACGCACTATTTAATTTCTTTAAAGCGAAGTGGGCAGCAGAATCTTCAGAAGATTTAGCAAAGTACTTAAAGGATAAAATGTATCATCATATTCAACAACTACCGTATTCTTATCATAAAAATGTGGAGACGGGTGATTTAATTCAACGTTGTACGTCTGACATTGATACGATTAGACGGTTTTTAGCAACACAACTTGTGGAGATGGGATATGCTATTTTAATCTTCATTATTATCTTCTCGTTTATGTTGAAATTAGATGCAAGATTTGCATTAGTCAGTGTCATGGTGACACCCGTTTTATTTATCTTCTCCTTTTTATTTTTTAAAAAGGTAAGAGTTGCATTTAAAGCAGCAGATGAAGCAGAAGCATCTTTATCTACGACGTTACAAGAAAATTTATCAGGTGTTCGTGTCGTTCGAGCGTACTGCAATCAAGAGTATGAAATTGAACAATTTGAAAAGAGAAATAGACGCTTTAAAGAGTTAAGTTATGAAATGACAAAGTTAAATGCTTTATTTTGGTCAAGTTCAGACTTTTTAAGTTTTGTTCAAATTGCCATTGTTATTATTTATGGTGGATACCTAGCTATTACGGGAGAAATAACAGTCGGAACATTACAAGCCTTTATTTCTTATGAATGGATGATAATTTGGCCTGTTCGTCAGCTCGGACGTATTTTAACAGAGCTTGGAAAAACGACGATTTCGGCTAAGCGTATTAATGATGTGTTAAATGAATCAATTGAGTTTGAAGAAGGTTTAGAAAAGCCTGAGATAAATGGTTGCATCACGTTTGAACAAGTTTGTTTTGAATACGAAGATGAAGAGCGTATTTTAAAAGATATTTCATTTAGTGTGAAAAAAGGACAAACAGTTGCGATTATGGGACGAACTGGTTCAGGTAAAACAACCTTAATGAACTTATTACTAAGGTTATATGATTATAATAGTGGTTCAATTAAAGTTGATGGGGTTGAGCTAAAAGCCATTGATAAGAAATGGATTCGTTCACATATTGGATGTGTGTTGCAAGAGTTATTCTTATATTCAAAAACGATTAAGCAAAATATTGCAATTGCCAAAAAAGAAGCCCATGATGAAGAAATTTATCATGTCGCGCAAATTGCAGCCGTTCATGATGTTATTTCAGGATTTGAAAATGGTTATGATACGGTTGTGGGTGAACGTGGTGTGACATTATCAGGAGGTCAAAAACAACGTGTTGGAATCGCAAGGGCATTAATAAACAAGTGTCCAATATTAATTTTTGATGATTCACTAAGTGCTGTGGATACGGAAACAGATATTGAAATTCGTAAAGCTTTAGCTAACCGTGCAAAAGAAGTGACAACCTTTATTATTGCGCACCGAGTAAGCACAGTAAAAGATGCAGATCAAATTATTGTCTTAGATAAAGGTCAAATTATTCAAAAAGGAACGCACGATGAACTGATTCATGAACAAGGTTTATATCGAAGTTTCTGGGAAATTCAAAATGAAAAAGAAGAAGAATTAATGAAGTTAATGAAACAGAGTCCTTCGACTGAATTAGAAGGGGGGAATCAAAATGGCTAATAAAATGGATGATGTAGAATATACAAAAGCCGATATGAAAACGTGGAAGCAAGTCATTAGCTACTTAAAAGGTGCCGAACGTGATGTAGCACTATTATTTGTATCTGTTATAACACTTGCAGGTCTGGATACGTTAATTCCGATTTTAAATATGATGATTATCGATAATTATGTCGTTCCAAAGAATTTAGAAGGTTTACCGATGTTTGGTGTTTTATATGTGTTGGTGATTATGTTGTTTGGATTTATTGTGTGGGCGTTTATTTTACTAGCCGATCGAATTCAATTACATATTAGTTATAAAATTAGAAGAGATGCATTTAAGAAGCTACAAGAGTTATCATTCTCTTTTTATGACACGTCATCAGTTGGGTGGTTAATGTCTCGTTTAACATCAGATACGAATCGTTTAGGTGGTATTTTATCTTGGGGATTAACAGATACAATCTGGGGCACAATGGTTATGATTTTTATCATGATTGTTATGTTTATTATCAATTGGAAGCTAGCGCTTATTACAGTTGCTATTTTACCTATCTTATTGCTTGTCAGCTATTTCTTTCAATCTAAAATATTAAAACAATATCGTCGCGTTCGTAAAATGAATTCTAAGATTACAGGTGCATTTAATGAAGGAATTACAGGTGCCGTGACAACAAAAACACTTGTAACGGAAGAAGATAATTTAGATGAATTTAAAGAGTTGACCTTAGATATGCGTCGTGGAGCTGTTTCAGCGGCTATTATTTCGGCGATTTATTATCCAATTATTATTGCGCTTGGAAGCTTTGGGACAGCCCTCATTATTTATAAAGGGGGATATGACGTTTTTAATCAACAGATTTCAGTTGGAACACTTGTCTTATTTATTACATTCTCATCACAATTTTTTGAGCCGATTCGAACGATAGCGAGACTCTTAACTGAGTTTCAAGATGCACAAGCTGCAGCGGAGCGTATTATGTCATTAATTAATACGGAATCTGATATTGTGGATCGCCCTGATGTAATTGAAAAGTACGGTAGTACGGGGGCATTGAAAAAAGAAAATTGGGAATCGCTTAAAGGTGATATTGAGTTAGTTAATGTTGGCTTTAAATATAAAAATGGTGAAAAAGTGCTTGAAGATATGAATTTGCATATTAAACCAGGAGAAAGTATTGCGATTGTGGGTCCAACAGGCGGAGGTAAAAGTACGATTGTCAATTTGATTTGTCGTTTTTATGAGCCGACTAGTGGTCAGATTTTAATTGATGGTATTGATTATCGTGAGCGAACGCAAGAGTGGTTGCATTCTAACTTGGGTTATGTGTTGCAAACGCCTCATTTATTTAGTGGAAGTATTAAGGATAATATTAAATACGGTAAGCTTGATGCAACTGATGAGGAAATCATAAAAGCCGCGAAACTTGTGAATGCTCATGAGTTTATAATGAATTTTGCTGACGGATATGACACAGTTGTTGGAGAAGGTGGAGCGGGACTTTCAACGGGACAAAAACAACTTGTTTCGTTTGCTCGTGCCCTGATTTCAAATCCAGCGATTTTAGTGTTGGATGAAGCAACTGCATCGATTGATATTGAAACGGAAAAATTAATTCAAGATGCGATTCAAACGATGTTAAAAGATCGTACAAGCTTTATTATTGCGCATCGCTTATCAACCATTGTAAATGCGGATAAGATTATTGTCTTAAAAGCGGGTGACATTGCGGAGTGTGGAACACATCAAGAACTCATAGCGCTTAAAGGCGATTATTATCAACTTTATATGGGGCAGTTTGAGAAAATTAATTAAAAAAATCCCTCACCAGGTTATGGTGAGGGATTTTTTTATATCATCATAAATGAAATCATAAAGCATAAGGCAACAATGACAATCGAAGATAAGAATAATTGATTTAAATTTGTCCATTTCGTACTTATTTTATAAGCCACAAACTCTTCAAAGTTGTGGTACACTTTTTCTCCGCTTTCTAAATCGATATCATTTTCTTTATCAATATTAGATTGAGAAGAGGTTCCCCAATACTTTGGTAAGAAGAATAAGACGTAACGTTTAGATTTTTGCCATGAGTATTGAAATGTATAAAACGTACCAGCTTGTTCGACCCACTTAAAACCGTAAATACAGAAAAATAAGAGAGCGACTAAAAATAATGTATTAATGATATTAAGCGGTGTAAAATATTGCCCCATTGCTTGAATAATCGTTATTAGGTTTGATATTGAAAAGTTTGAAACTAATAACTTTAGTTGGTCACCAATTTGATAAGTGTAATAACTATTTATAATTAGAAAGAACAATGTAATACAAAGTATTGCTAAGATAGATAATGCAAATGTTGTATATTTTTTCATGATAAACCCCTCACCCTTAAATTTTTACTCATTATACCAAAAATTAGGCAACTTGCAAACCGAAGGCAAGAAAGATAAAGGCTAGAGAAGAAAATATACGCATACGTCGAATGTTATATAAAATAAAATAATATAAAAATTCCCCGTTATAACTACATATTATAAGCAAAAAATATAATATATATTCATTTAAGACACAAAAAATACATAAATAGCGCTTACATTACACAAATGAGCTTTACAAATATTAACAATGGTTATAAAATATTAACAAGTATCATAAATTGATACAAATTATTCCAAAACTGGAATAAAAATTGTGAAGGGGGAAAACACATGAATAAGAAATTAGTTACATTATTTTCAGCGTTATTTCTTACAACAGCTTTAGTTGCTTGTGGATCAAATGGTGGAAATGACACACCTTCAAAGGGTGATGGAGACACAACTGAAACACCAGTCGCTGGTGAGAAGAAAGTATTAAAATTATTAGAGACATCTAATATTCCTTCATTAGTACCTTGGGCTGCAACTGACTCAGTGTCATTCTTAACATTAGGAAATGTTATGGAAGGTTTAACTGTAATGGGTGAGAACGGGAGTATTCATCCAGGAGTTGCAACAAAATGGGACGTATCTGAAGATGGTTTAACTTATACATTTCACTTAAACAAAGATGCGAAATGGGTAACAGCTGATGGAACTGAATATGCAGCAATCACAGCAAACGATTTCGTATACTCTTGGAAAAAATTAATTGATCCAACAAGTGGTGCGCAATACAACTTCATGATTGCAACTGCAGGGATTAAAGGGGCAAATGATGCTTTAACTTTAGCAGAGCAATTAGTAACGTTAGATCAAGCAAACGCTGATTTAGCTGCACTAAAAGTTGAAGATTTCACAGATGGAGAAAATGGAACAGCTCAAGAGCAGTTCGATAAAAATAAAGAATCATTAGAAGGAACAATTGCTGATGTTGAAAAAACATTAACATCAGATTTAGGATTTGCTTCAGTTGAAGACGCTCAAAATGGAATGGATAATTTAATTGACGCTTTAGGAGTGAAAGCAGTTGATGAATACACATTACAAGTTGAGTTAGAAGTACCAACGGCTTACTTCTTATCATTAATGGCATTCCCTTCATTCTACCCAGTTAACGAAGCATTCGTTAACGAAGTAACTGAAGATAAATTCGGTACTAGTGTAGATAAATTCTTATACAATGGTGCATTCGTATTTAAAGAGTGGAAACATTCTGAGCGTCACTATTGGGAAGCAAACCCATTATACTGGGATGCTGAAAATGTAGCATTAGATGGTGTTGATTTCCGCGTTGTTGAAGGTATTGATAATAATGCAGCTGTAGGTATGTATACAAATGGTGACATTATGTCAGTTGGATTATCTGGTGAAAACGTTGGGAAATACGGTTCTCGTCAAGATGCAATTGCACTTGGTGATGCTTCAGTATTCTACTTAGAAGTTAACAACGGAAAAGGTACGATTACGCCTGAGAAAGAAATGTTAATGAACACAAATGCTCGTAAAGCAATCGACATGGCGATTGATAAAGCGTTTATCACAGATAATATCTTCTCAAATGGATCAATTCCAGCATATTACATGGTACCAGAAGATTTCGCATTTGGACCTGAAGGGACTAAATACGAAGGTGTAGATTTCCGAGAAACTGCAGGAAAAGATGGATATTCAAGTTTCAATAAAGAAGAAGCTGCAAAATTATGGGCTCAAGCTCGTCAGGAAACAGGAATTACAGGAAAATTAGAATTAGAAATCATTATTTTCTCTGGTGATTCAGCGGCACAAGTTGGAGCAGCTATTAAAGATGATTTAGAAACTAACTTAGGTGATGAAGACTTAAGTATCGTTATTTCAGTTTTACCATTTAGTGAAAAATTACAACGTTCAGCAGCTGGTGATTATCATATGGTATGGTCTGGATGGGGACCTGACTACACTGACCCAATGACATTCTTAGATATGTGGGTAAGTGGAAATGGTCAAAATAAAGTTGGTTACAATAATGCTGAGTATGATCAATTAGTAAACGATAGCAAAACGGGAGACTTAACAACAGATCCTGAAGCGCGTTGGGAAGCATTATTAAAAGCTGAAGAACTTTTAATCGGTGAAGACCAAGCAATCGTACCATTATACCAAAAAGGTTCAGTGGGATTACGCGACAAAAAAATCTTAAATTTATATCCTCAAGCTGTAGGGCCAGATTATATCTATAAATGGGTTGATCTTGCAGAGTAATTAAGGGCATTAAGTTAAATAAAAGCATAAGGCTAATTTAGTCTTATGCTTTTATTAAAACATAATAGAACATAGTTAGAATAAATCTAGAATAAAAAATAGATTTAAAATACTCATGTTTTAAATCTATTTTTTACTCACTCGACAACAACATAAGTGTAGTGAAGAACAGAGTAGAAAAGAGTACTATGAACACGTATACAAAGTAATAGGGGAGGTCAAGTTATGTGGAAATATATTCTTAAACGACTAGGGTATATGGTAGTAACATTATTCTTAGTGTTAACAGTTAATTTCATTATCTTACAATTAATACCAGGTAGTCCGTTTGATAGTGATAAATTATCATCGGCACAAATCACAATATTAGAAAATAAATATGGATTAAATGATCCAATTCCTGTGCAGTATGCTCGCTATATGGCAGGGGTTGCTAAAGGAGATTTTGGAGTCTCGATTAAATTACAAAATCAAGAGGTAACAGATTTAATTTCATCTCGTCTACCTTATACGATTAAGCCAGGAGCAATTGCTTTACTAATCGGGGTTACAACAGGTGTTGTTTTAGGTGCACTTGCTGCAATAAATCGCGGAACCTGGATTGATCATCTCATTACAATTATCTCGGTACTTGGGGTCTCTATTCCGTCTTTCGTCTTAGCGGCATTCTTACAAAACTATGTTTGTAAAGAGTGGGGAATTCTACCATTTTTATATCAACCGTATGATGAGATGCGTAATGTTTCAAGATGGGATGAATTCTTATCGTTAATCTTACCATCTATTTCATTAGCTGTACCGGTTATTGCCGCATTAATGCGTTATATGCGTAGTGAATTAATTGAAGTTTTAAATAGTGATTATATCTTATTGGCTCGTGCAAAAGGGTTAACGAAAACACAGGTTATGTTTAAACATGCCTTTAGAAATGCTTTAATTCCAGTTGTCACAGTCATTGGACCGATGATTATCGGAATTATGACAGGAAGTTTAGTTATTGAACAATTCTTTGGGATTCCTGGGTTATCACAATTAATGTTAAATGCTGTTACAACAAAAGACCATTTCTTAACACTAGGAATTGCATTCTTCTATAGTTTCTTATATGTCGTTGTCATTTTAATTATTGACTTATTATACGGTGTCATCGATCCGCGTATCCGTTTAACAGGAGGTGGGAAATAATGTCTAAGAAATATAATCCTACTTTATTTGAAAGAACAGTTATTGATTTAAAAGAAGGAGATGCAATTAAAACTGAAAGTTTAAACTTTTGGCAAGATGCTTTCCGTCGCTTGAAACAAAATAAACCATCAATCATTTCATTGTATGCAATTATTTTATTAATTGCCTGCTCATTAATTTTACCGTATTTTGGTCCGAAACATGATAATGGCAAATTAATTCGCTATGATCAAGCCCCAGTATTAACAGATCCAGAAACAGGATTACAAATTGAAAAAGGGCGCTTAAATTATTTGCCACCGCGTATTCCTGGTATTGAAAAACTAGGTATTGCAGATGGTACAATTAAAAAAACAATGACAACTCAGGAACTATTTGTTGGTGATAAATTACCTGAGGATGTGAAAAAATTAAACTCACCTTTAACAAAAGCAGAATTTGTTGAAGCGATTGGTGTTAAATACCACCCATACGATTATGTGATTGAATCTTGGGAAGGGAACGGTGTAGATAAAACAGTAACAATTAAATTGTACGGATCATCTACGAGTGAAACACTTCCTTTAACAGAATTAATGAGTGAGTACTCAATTTATAGTAATTTAGAAACATTCGAATTTATCTCATCAGAATTTGATGCACAAGATATTCAAATGTTAACAGTTAAAGTTGATATGTATGCTCGTAATAATATTGAGCACTTATATTTCTACTTTGGAACTGATGAGTTAGCATTTGATATTTGGACACGTTTATGGTCAGGAATTCAAGTTTCGTTATTAATCGGTATTATTTCATTAATCTTTGACTTCACAATCGGTATTTTATATGGGTCGATTGCTGGATTCTATGGTGGAACATGGATTGATAACTTAATGATGCGTTTCACGGAAATTCTTGGAAGTATTCCGACGACTGTTATTGTTATTCTCTTCTTAACCATTAAAGATCCATTCTTAGATTGGTTAGAAAAAATAATTCATGTCGATTTAACAAATGTACAAGGTTCATTTATTATGCTAGTTATTGCCATCTCAATTACAGGATGGATTGGGGTTGCACGTGTTGTTCGTGCGCAATATATTAAGTTAAAAGATCAAGAATTCGTTATGGCATCGATTACGCTTGGAGCGAATAACCGTCGTTTAATGTTCAAGCATTTATTCCCTAATATTATTGGGCAATTAGTTGTTATGGCAACATTCTCAATTCCAGGGGCAATTGCAACTGAAGCGATGTTATCATTTATCGGTTTAGGATTACCAATTCCGATGTCATCACTAGGGGTTTTATTAAGTAGCGGAAATAAAGTATTCCAAACTTACCCATATATGATGATTATTCCATCATTCTTTATGATTTATTTAATGTTAGCAATTAACTTATTAGCAAATGGTCTTCGCGATGCGTTAGACCCACGTTTACGCGGTAAATAAGAAGGGGACGGTGAGTACTATGAAAAAAATATTAGATGTTCAAAATCTTAATATCACATTTGATACATTCGCAGGTCCTGTTTGTGCGGTACGTGGTGTGAGTTTTACATTACATGAAGGTGAAACATTAGCCATCGTAGGTGAGTCAGGATCAGGGAAATCAGTTGCTTCAAAAACGATTATGGGAATTTTAGCTGATAATGGAAAAGTAACTGAAGGTTCAATTGTTTATACAGATGAGCAAGGTCAAGAAATTGATCTTGTTCAAATTCCAGAAAAAAAATACCACCAAGTTCGTGGAAAAGAAATTGCGATGGTATTCCAAGATCCAATGACATCGTTAAATCCAACAATGACAATTGGTAAACAAATCATGGAACCTATTATGAAGCATCAAGGGTTATCAAAATCGGAAGCAGCTGAAAAAGCGAAAGAGCTTATTTCATTAGTTGGAATTGACCGACCAGAAAAACGTATGAAACAATATCCACACCAATTCTCAGGGGGGATGCGTCAACGTATTGTTATTGCAGTTGCACTTGCGTGTAACCCGCGCGTTTTAATTTGTGATGAGCCAACAACAGCACTTGACGTAACGATTCAAGCTCAAATTTTAGAATTAATTAAAGAATTACAACAAAAAACAAATGTAGCGGTTATCTTTATCACACATGACTTAGGAGTCGTTGCAAACGTTGCTGATCGTGTAGCTGTTATGTATGCAGGGCGTGTTTGTGAGATTGGAACAAGCGATGAAATTTTCTATAATCCTTGTCACCCATACACATGGGGATTACTTGCTTCAATGCCGGATTTAGATACATCAGAAGAGTTATTATATGCAATTCCAGGAACGCCACCAAACCTTTTACATCCACCAGTTGGAGATGCATTCGCACTGCGTAGTGAGTATGCATTAAAAATTGACTTAGAAGAACAACCACCAATGTTTAAAGTGAGTGAAACTCACTATGCAGCAACGTGGTTATTACATGAGTTAGCACCTAAAGTAGAAGTGCCTGCAGCTGTTGCACGCCTTCGTGCAAAAGGAGGTTATGTCCATGAATAATGAACAACGTGAAGTCTTATTAGAAGTTAAAAATTTAAAACAATATTTTAAACTTGGACATAATGCGGTTGTTAAAGCAGTTGATGATATGTCATTTAAGATCTATAAAGGAGAAACGTTCGGGTTAGTTGGTGAGTCAGGATCAGGTAAATCAACAACAGGACGTAGTATCATTCGTTTATATAAGCCAACTGATGGAGAAGTTATCTTCAAAGGTAAAAACATTGCAGGAAAATTATCGAAAGCTGAAAAAGCTGAAGTTTGTCAAAAAATTCAGATGATTTTCCAAGATCCTATGGCTTGTTTAAACCCACGTATGCGTGTTATTGATATTATTGGTGAAGGTTTAGACATTCACAAACTGTATAAAAACAAAAAAGATCGTGAACAAAAAATTTATCATATCTTAGAACAAGTTGGATTAAGTAAAGACCACGCTGGACGTTATCCACACGAATTCTCAGGTGGACAACGCCAACGTATTGGTATTGCACGTGCCTTAATAACAAACCCTGAATTTATTATTGCCGATGAGCCTATTTCAGCACTTGATGTTTCAATTCAAGCGCAAGTTGTAAACTTAATGAATATGCTGAAAAAAGAATTTGGGTTAACTTATTTATTTATCGCCCATGACTTATCAATGGTTAAATACATTTCAGATCGTATTGGGGTTATGCATTTAGGACGTTTAGTTGAATTAGGAACGGCTGAAGATATTTATAGTTCTGCTGTTCATCCTTATACACGTTCATTATTATCAGCCATTCCTTTACCGGATCCAAATTACGAACGTAACCGTCAACGTATTCATTACGATAAATCAAAAGTTGATTATGATAAAGGAACTTGGACAGAAATTAAACCAGGGCACTTTGTATTAGGAACTGAAGATGAAATCGTAACTTGGATGAATGAAAGATAATGACAAAACTACTAGGGGTTTTAAATCTCTAGTAGTTTTATTTTTAATAATAGTTATTATTTACATGATAAAACTCATGTCGCTCATATTGAATGTAAAAGTAATCTGTTGTAAAATATAAAAGATAGTGTGCGATCTGGGAGGTGTACATATGGTAGAGATTTATACAACACCAAGTTGTTCATCATGTCGTAAAGCAAAAAAGTGGCTAGAACAATACGGGATTAAATACGTTGAAAAGAATTTACTTGTAACTAAAATTACAAAAGATGAAATTAAACATATATTAGAAAAAACAGAAAATGGATTTGACGATATCGTTTCAACACGTTCAAAAGCTTTTAAAGATAATAATTTAGATATCGAAGAAATGTCAATGAATGACTTATTAGAATTTATTATTAAATACCCAAGTGTATTACGTCGTCCCATTATAGTGGATAAGTATCGATTACAAGTCGGTTATAATGATGAAGAGATTCGTACGTTTTTACCTCGAGAATATCGAAATGTAATCTCGTGTTCAAACTGTGAAAGTTGTAATTGTTCATACTTAACAGCGCTTGAGCGTGCGTTAAGTGATAACTTCATAGAATCAAATCGGTTATAATCATATTTTAACAAAATCAGTCATAAGATGAATTAGGATAAGCATTTATCAAGTTAGATCAATGCTTATTCTTTTTTTTATGCCTAAAGCAAAAGAAGTAAACGGTATGAGATAAATAATCCTTGAAAACGTTTCACACAGGTTGGTAAAATAAGAGTATTAAAACGTTGAAAGGAAGCGATAAAGATGAAATCAGAAAAAGAAAAAATGATAGCAGGTGAGATGTATTTTTCAATGGATGAGGAATTAGTGAAAGATCGTTATCGTGCAAGACAACTAATGGCACAATTTAATCAAGCGTCATTTGATGATGCAAACTTAAGAGTGGCTACCTTAAAAGAATTATTAGGAAGTACGGGCGAAAATATTTATATGGAGCCAAGTTTTAAATGTGATTATGGCTACAACATTCATGTGGGGGAAAACTTTTTTGCTAACTTTGATTTTGTTTGCTTGGACGTATGTGAGGTGCGAATCGGAGCCAATTGTATGATGGGACCAGGCGTTCACATTTACACAGCTACGCATCCAATTGATCCAGTGAAACGAAATAGTGGCTATGAATATGCTAAACCGATAACGATTGGAGATAACTGCTGGATTGGTGGGCGTGCCATTATTAATCCAGGTGTTACGATTGGACATAATGTTGTCATTGCATCCGGTGCAGTTATAACAAAAAATGTACCAGATAACGTTGTTGTTGGCGGAAATCCAGCCAAGATCATTAAAGAAATCCCAGTGAATCAAGTATAATAAAATAAAAAAGGGGAATAAAAATGCTTGAGGAAATTGTACAACAAATTGTTAACGACTATGCGCAGTTAGAAGAAGTAGAAGCTATTACACTTGCGGGATCAATAGCAGCAAATCGAAACGATGCGATTTCAGACATCGATCTTGATTTATTTCTTAATAAACCGATACCAGTTGAAAAACGTTTAGCCATTGCGAAAAAATATGCAGATAAAATGGAAATCGACAATCAGTACTTTGGTAGTGGTGATGAATATTTTTTAAGAGATTATCCAATTGAAATAGATGTGTGTTTATTTGATTGGGAAGATATCTTAAAGGGGCTTGATAATGTAATGAACGATTATGTTGCTAACGTAGGTTATACGACTTGCTTTGTTCATAATGTGACCCATGCCAAAGTATTATTTGATCGTCACGGCGGATTTGAAAAAGCCCAAACACAATATGGAAATCACTATCCAACTGAACTCAAACAAAATATTATGAAAATGAATTACCCACTACTTAGAACCTGTTATTCGTCATATTACAACCAAATTGAAAAAGCAATAAAACGAGAAGATTATAATAGTGTGCAACATCGTGTGACCGCCTTTTTAGCTTCATATTTTGATATTATATTTGCGATTAACGAGATGCTACATCCAGGTGAAAAAAGACTAATTTCTATTATAAAAACAAACTGTGGCATATATCCTAAGCATATTGAAGAGAATGTCAATCAACTCATTGGAAATTATTCAAGCGAAATCTTAACAGTTATACAAAACATGGTCGATGAATTAGATGCTATTTTAAAGGAAGAAAACTTAATCTAAGGAGGAATGAGTTTGAGAAAACTGTTTATTGCGTTTAGTTTTTTTGTACTGCTAACAGGATGCGATGTCATAAATAATGAAGCAAAAACGTCTGAGTACATTGAACCACAGATTTATCAGACATACTATGACCTTGAAAAAACGGACGCTGAAAATGTGAAGCAAGCCCTAAATGATGCAAATCTATCAAACGCAACATTTGATATGTTGAAGTTAACATCCGATCCGAATAAAATCATTGTACTTCAAGCAAAATCTACATTGAAAAATGTGTTTGCCTATGCTATTGATCAAGAACGATTTGAGGCCTTAAATTATGACATGGATGCACTCATCAAAGAAAATGAAAAACTAAAGCCAGTCAGTACTACTGGATCTGTTCAAGCAGGTGACGTGATCGTCATTTTATGCTTCGAAACGGAAACTATTCCGATGCATTATATTGGGTGGACAGCTGAAGATAATACGGTCGAGTATTTTATTGTTCAGTATAACGGAAAAGGTGAATAATCACTTAAAATTCCTTTATTGTTTAGATAATAAAGGAATTTTTTTTATTTTAAAAAAGGAAAACGTGACTTTTTTTCGTATGTTATTAATAGGTGATAAAAATGAATATAGCAAAAAAAGAACAAACTCCTATTAATCTAACGCAGCTAACGAAGGCTGAAATTCTTTCTTTAAGTACACAAAAACATCCTTATACGTGTCCAGATTGTCAACAAGCAGTCATCTTAAAAGTTGGAACTAAGAAACGACCGCATTTTGCACATAAAGTGAAATGTGACGGGGTGTGTCATGCTTTAGAAAGTGAGACTCATCAACAAGTAAAACAACTGTTTTACACATGGGCATTAAATCAACACGCACAATACGTAAATACCGAAGTTCGACTACCACAAATTAATCGAATCGCCGATGTGTATTTTGAACTGAATGGTCGGGCGTATGTATTTGAGATTCAAAAAAGTCTTATCAGTGAGTCGGAATTAAAAGCACGAACGGCAGATTATAAAAAACAAAACATTCAGGTGTTTTGGATTATAATCGGGCAGCAAAAAAATAAAAAAATGACCCAAGTACTAAATCCCTTATTAGCGAAAAATAAAGAAGAGCGATTGTTTTATTTCGAGATGGACGCTAAAAGGTTATTTATTTATGAACAGGTATACTTTATAACGCCCAAAGAAGTCTTAAAACAACAAAATCAGATTGTGCTTGAAGATTTAACATTAGCTCAGTTGTTAAATAAACAAGTAGAGGTTCCACTTATATCAAGACAGACGTGGCTAGACATTAAAAAAGAGTTTAGAATGAGACGGTGGGCCTACGAGATAAAATCTGATCGTGTATTAAGACGCTTGTGTTATGAACAACAACTCTCGTTATCATTAGTACCCGCAGAGGTTGGCTGGCCCATTGTGAATAATGTGGGGATGGAAAAACCATTGTTTGTCTGGCAAACCTATGTATTAGTTGGGATTGTGATGCGGTATGAAATAGGGGAGTGCTTTAGTCTGAGTGATGTGGTGAAGGGCCTACAGTATCGTTACCGACTGTATATGAAAGCTAGCATGATGAAGCAAGTTTATCAGGAAGTCTCGATCTATTTAACGTATTTAGTACAATTTAATGTGATTAAAAAAGTAGGGAGTTATTATGAGTATGTGAGACGCCCAAACACGTATCACACGCTAGATTTAGCATTTGAGCATGATGCACGGCTTTCACAGTGTATAAAAAAAACTTTGAGATAATCTCAAAGTTTAGGCGTTTTTCGCTGTTAAGGCACGTTTAATTTTATTTTGTGCCGGACGTATTTTAATGTTGTATTGTGTTAGAAAAGCTTCAAATGATTTTAGCCCAGTATCATAGTCTGTCACTTCATATTCTAGTTCAAAATCGATGATGTCATGATAATAATTTTTATCAAAGACAAGCAGGCCACCATCATAATCAACTTCTGCGCGATCCGTTGTTAAATCGGTCGTCACCTGTAATTGAGTCGGATCAATTGAAATGGAACGTAAGGTATGAAAGACGGGACCTTGTGGGAAAATATTGTGATTGATTATGTTTTCATAATCAGTTTGTGTAATCATTTGATTTGTTTCAAGTAGTCCAACAGCCGCATGTGTTTTTAAAGTTAACTCATAGGTATTGTTCTTAATTCGAACGCGAAGCGCTGCTTTTTGTTCTTTAAGTGCACTTGATAGGGTATCAAAATAAACGTTTTTTTGACGCCAAATTTGTTCTGGTGTAATAGAGAAGCTTAAAAGTAGTTGGTTGTACTCTGTTTCACTTAACATGTTTTTAAATTCTATTTCAATAGTTGTTGACATTAAACTCACCTCACCTTTAATTATGAACCATAAACGTGAGGTTATCAAATAGATATTTGTCTTTAAATCATAATTTTTTTCTTAAAACTGAAGTCATATCGTCAATCAAAATAAGAAAATAATCTGTATTTTGTGCAACAGCTTTGTGAGCAGTTTTCGAAGGGTTAGATAATATATTTTCGTTAAAATCTTTGATGTTTTTAATGAAATTTAATATTTTAAAGATAATATAATCAACTTAATGAGATAATATTTGTATCTAGACGGGAATTAATGTTAAAATCTAGGTGTATTGAATGAAGGAAGAGAGGATGGGGTGATAAGATGAATTGGTTAAGTTTTTTTGAACCATATGAACTTGCACTGCAAGAATTAAAAATAAATTTAAGGGGAATTCGCCAACAATATAAAACAAAAGGATTACATTCACCGATTGAATTTGTTGACGGTCGTGTTAAAACCATCTCATCAACGCTTGATAAGCTAGAAAAAATGGGGTTATCAATTTATGAAATTGATAAGGTATACGATATTGCGGGGATTCGTATTAACTGTCAGTTTATTGAAGATATATATGTGGTCGTCGAGTTGTTAAAAAAACGTCAAGACTTAGATATTTTTGAATGTCGTGACTATATTATTAATCAACGTGATAGCGGCTATCGTTCTTATCATATACATGCTTATTATCATTTAGAGACCATTGACGGAATGAAAAAAGTAATGGTTGAGTTTCAAATCCGAACACTTGCCATGAATTTTTGGGCGAGTATTGAGCATTCATTAAATTATAAATATCAAGGACAAATTCCTGAGAATATTATTGAACGTCTACGTCAATCGGCTGAAGCAGCCGCGCTACTTGATAGACAGATGTCAAGTATTCGTGACGAGATTGCAGAAGCACAAAAAACGTTTGAAAAACGTCAAAAAGATGATCATCGTATTATTGATACACCACCGAGTTTTACGGAAATCAATGAGAATTACTTGATGAAAAAAGCACAACAAAAAGGTGACTAACATGAAAATTGCTATTTACAACAATGAAGCGGACGTTTCATTGGCTGTTGCCAAACAATTGAAACAAAAGTTATTACAGGAACAAGTGATACTAGATGAAAACAATCCAGACATTGTCGTAACGATTGGTGGAGATGGAACGGTGTTAAAAGCTGTCCATCACTACCAATCTATTTTAGATAAGGTGAAGTTTATTGGTATCCATACGGGACATTTAGGTTATTATACCGATTGGTTACCCGATGAATTAGATGAGCTAATCACCTTTTTAAGAACGAATAATAGTGGTCTGATGACGTATCCGTTATTAGCTGTTTCTGTTTATGCCCCTGAGGGAGTTAAACAATTTATGGCGTTTAATGAGATGACGATTTTAAATGCGTATCGCACACAGCATTTAAATGTAACGATTGATGGCTTATTTTTTGAATCGTTTCGTGGTACTGGCGTGTGTATTTCAACGCCGACCGGTAGTACAGCGTATAATAAGTCACTTGGGGGTGCCATTATTTTTCCAAGCTTAAGTGCGTTTCAAATGACAGAAATAGGATCGTTAAATAATAATGTGTATCGAACAATTGGATCGTCACTCGTTATTCCATCTAATCATGTCATTACGTTAGAATCAGAAAGTTTTGAAGGCGCAACAGTGACACGCGATCATTTGTATGATACGTTTGATGATATTCACAAGATAGAAGTGACCTTATCAAAACAGTCTGTTTCATTTATAAAGCGACATGACGTATCGTTTTGGGCGCGTGTTAAAGATAACTTTTTGTAAGAGATAGGATAAATGAAGATGAGTTTACAACTAAGATTTCAAATAACAAAAGCTGAAGATGGCATGAGTATTAAAGATTTTGTTAAACGACAAGGGATTTCTAAAAAAACACTCACGGCAACGAAACATCGTGGGGGCCAACTTTTAGTGAATGATGTGCCAAAAACAGTCGTTTATGAATTAAAGGAACAGGATGAATTAACGGTTGTTTTTCCAGAGGAAGTACGCAGTGATGGACTAGCTCCGTTTGCACATCCGTTAGATATTGTGTTTGAAGATGAGTATTTACTCGTGATTAATAAACCGCCAGGAATGCCTTGCATTCCGTCAATTCGCCATCCGTATGAGACGCTTGCGAATGCACTGATTCATTATTATAATGAACACAAAATAGCATCGACGATTCACTTTGTGAACCGCTTGGACCGTGATACATCGGGGTTATTAGTGGTGGCGAAATACCGACACATTCATCATTTATTAACGCAAGATATGAAGCAGATTAAAAGATATTATATGGCCCTTGTAAAGGGGCAGGTTCCATCTGAAAAAGGAAGTATTAATGCACCCATTGCGCGTGAAATCGAAGGCAATGTGAGACGTTGTGTACGAAGTGATGGCAACCATGCATTAACGCATTATGAGGTGTTAAAGCGATTTGAGGATATGAGTTTGGTACAGTGTAAGCTAGAAACAGGGCGTACACATCAAATTCGTGTGCATCTTACTTATCTGGGTCATCCACTTGTGGGGGACACGCTATATGATGAAAAGGCATTAGTGTTAGAAAAGGGGCATTTGTTACATAGTTATAAGCTAAGATTTATCCATCCAATTACAAGAGTTGGATATGAGTTTGTAACAGAGTTACCCAATCGATTTAACGTCATTTTACCAAAATAAAAAAAGGAGCTTATCGTGAAATTATAACGGTAAGCTCCTATATTTTTTGTTTGACTATTAGTAATCCGTTTATGAATTTAATTAATGTAAACGCCACATGGATTGTCCACCAATTAAATTTAATGTATGATATCCAGCCATATTTAAGAGCATCACAGCACGAGCACTTGTTGAGCCACTTTGACAAACAAGAATGTAATTCTCGTCTAGCTTTAAAAAACGTTCGGGATACATGACAAGAGTATTATATGGAATATTAACAGCTGTTGGAATATGACCGACACTGTAGAAATGCGGGTCACGAACATCAATGATTTTTGGTTTTGACGGCATTAATTCTACGAGTTGTTGTGGTGTGATTCCTTGAGTCATCGAAATCAATTCCTTCCTATTAAAGCATATCATTTTTGAAAGATAGGACCTATTCCAAGTAATGTAACAGAGATATTTTCAATACTAGACTATAGTTTATCGTTCACTTATTATATGAAACATAGACCTATTTGGTTATTCGCAAAAGAGATATTTTTTCGCTGTCTAAAAAATGATATACTTAATATATAATATGAAAAATTTGGGGGTTGGTTTATGATTTCGCAATTAAAACAAGTATATGGACCACAGTGTATCATTGACGAGATTCCAAATCATCCTAATGATTATTATTGGTTTACAGATGATGAGCATAAGATGATTGGAATTAAAAAAAGTATTACAGTTGCTGAAAAAAAGTTGTTATCGATTGTGTTTAATGAAGTGGGGAGTGTTGATTTTAATCAACAAATTAGCGTGTACTGGACGGAGATTTTATTAAAGAATCAGATTCAGTTACTAGATAAGGTGGTTAAATCTCAAAAACAAGTTCGATTTATTTTTTTCACGCACTTGTTTGACAGTGAGACGAAGCTTGAATTTAATGGGTTGATTAAAGAGTTAAATGAAGCAGCTATTGTTTTATTTTTAGAGCGTAAGTATGGGGTTATTTTGGATTTTTCGATGAGTGACGAGTATAGTTTTGAGGAGATGGCGGAGGCGATTCAACAAGATTTCTACCAAAATATTAATTTCTATCAAACGTCGACTTATGAAATGAATGAGGAAATTGCGCTGAATTTTCAACGTGAATACCGTATTTATACGCGCTTTCGTGATCCTTCGGTGTTGGTGATGGATAGCCATGATATGGCGCTTCAGTTTATGATTCACCATTTAAATGAGTTTGAAGGATATGAAACGATTTGGCAACAGTTTTTGGCGCTTGATCATGATTTAATTGAAGTGGCAAAGTGTTACATTGAAAATAATTTTAATTTATCAATGGGGGCTAAGGCGATGTATATGCATCGCAATACGTTTATGAATAAAATCGAACGATTTATTGCGTTGACGGGATTAAATATTAAAGAGTTTAAAGATGCAATGATTGCGTATTTGATGATTAAAAGTATAGAGCAGCACACAATATTGGAAAAATAGGATATATGTAACCGTTATTAGCAACTTGCACAATAGCGGTTTTTTTTTATGTGCAAGTTGTATATTGTTTAAAAACCGTTTTCATTCTATAATTTACCTATAGCAAAGAGCTAGGAGAGTATAAGGGAGGAATTAAAAATGGCAGAGTTAAAATTAAAAAGTATTTACAAAATCTATGAAAACAATCCAAATCCATCAGTATCAGATTTCAATTTAGATATTGCGGATAAAGAATTCATCGTATTCGTTGGACCATCTGGATGTGGGAAATCAACGACTTTACGTATGATCGCTGGTTTAGAAGAAATTTCTAAAGGGGAATTCTACATTGATGGTGTGTTAATGAATGACGTAGCACCAAAAGATCGTGATATCGCGATGGTATTCCAATCTTACGCATTATACCCACACATGAATGTATATGATAACATGGCATTCGGATTAAAATTACGTAAAATTCCTAAAGATGAAATCGATCGTCGTGTTCAAGATGCAGCTCGTATCTTAGGACTTGAGCAATATTTAGATCGTAAACCAAAAGCGTTATCAGGGGGACAACGCCAACGTGTTGCTTTAGGTCGTGCAATTGTTCGTGATGCAAAAGTATTCTTAATGGATGAGCCATTATCAAACTTAGATGCTAAATTACGTGTAGCGATGCGTTCTGAAATTATTAAATTACATGAGCGTTTAAATACAACAACTATTTACGTAACACATGATCAAACAGAAGCGATGACAATGGCTTCTCGTATCGTTGTTATGAAAGACGGAGTTATCCAACAAATTGGTTCTCCAAAAGAAATCTACGATAACCCAGCAACAGTATTCGTTGGAGGATTCATCGGTTCACCTGCTATGAACTTCATCCGCGGAACAGTTGAAAAGGGATATTTCGTTGCAGATGAAAACAAATTCCGTATTCCTGAAGCAAAATATAACATGTTAAAACAAAAAGGATATGATAACAAAGAAGTTATCTTCGGTATCCGTCCAGAAGATATCCATGATGAGCCAATCGTAGCAGATACTTATAAAGAAGCTAAATACACGGCTAGCATTGAAGTAGCTGAGTTATTAGGACATGAATCAATCCTTTACACATCATTAGCTGGTCAACAGTTAGTAGCAAAAATTGATGCTCGTTCAGACATCAAAATGGGACAAGCATTAGAAATCGCAATCGATATGAACAAATGTCACTTCTTCGATGCTGAAACTGAAGAGGTTATTAAATAATCAATAAATTGAAACACCTTAACCGAGCGTTAAGGTGTTTTTGTTAGTTC
>DNGE01000134.1:8324-17955 GCA_003486705.1 Bacillota bacterium | reverse complement strand
ACTCAGGGCGGTGCCCTGTTAGTTGAACTATACATCGGCGTCTTTTTGCCGATGTTATCCGTGAGATTCCCGATTTATAAGCAGACACTATCTTGTCTGAGGCTGATTAAAATCGTATAAGAATCTAAGTTCTAAATTCTCTCAACGCGATGCCCTGTTAGTTGAACTATACATCGATGTCTTTTTGCCGATGTTATCCGTGAGATTCCCGATTTATAAGCAGACACTATCTTGTCTGAGGCTGATTAAAGTCGTATAAGAATCTAAGTTCTAAATTCTCTCAACGCGGTGCCCTGTTAGTTGAACTATACATCGGCGTCTTTTTGCCGATGTTATCCGTGAGATTCCCGATTTATAAGCAGACACTATCCTGTCTGAGGGTGATTAAAGTCGTATAAGAATCTAAGTTCTAAATTCTCTCAACGCGGTGCCCTGTTAGTTGAACTATACATCGGTGTCTTTTTGCCGATGTTCTCCGTGAGATTCCCGATTTATAAGCAGACTCTATCTTGTCTGAGGTTGTTTAAAGTCGTATAAGAATCTAAGTTCTAAATTCTCTCAACGCGGTGCCCTGTTAGTTGAACTATACATCAGTGTCTTTTTGCCGATGTTCTCCGTGAGATTCCCGATTTATAAGCAGACTCTATTTCATCTGAAGTCATTCGAAGTTGTATTAGATTAGATAAATTAGACATAAGACAGCAAAATCTTGGAACTATGTGGTTAAAATAGTACATGGGACATCGTATAATAGACTTAAGATTTAGTTAAGTTAGGGGCGAAATAAATGAAGATATTAAAGGGGGTAGGGTTAATTACGTTATTATTAGTTATTTTTTTAGGAATGGCTGTTTTGATTAGCATCTTACCTGCACTGATTTATCAAGTGGATTATATTTTTTATAGTGTTAGTGACTCAGCCTTTATTATTGCCATTGTCACGGTTTATGTATTAGTAGGATTCTTCTTAGTTAAATATCATCACACGGTAAAAAAACAGAGTGGGTTAAATTTTGCGTTGGAGTCTGAACTGACGGCCGCATATGGTTTGATTCAACCCGTGTGGCATAAATCAAAATTATTAATAGCAATCGTTGTGATAGCTTGTCTTTATGTATCATGTACACAAGTTGTATTTGTGGCAAGTGATGAAATCTTTGTTGTGAGGCCATTATCACCACTTGGGACATCTTATCATTACACTGATGTCGTCGAGGTTAAAATCTATTCGCCAATCTATAAAAGTGAATTGAATTATCAAATTACTTTAACTGATGGAACGAAGGTGAATTTAAATGGTGGTGGAGGCGATGATATCAATGGGGATACCTATGAGAGCTTACAGGATTTTGATTACAAAGTAGTGAAGTTAGGCATTAAAAAGAGTAGTGATTTAGACGCTGTTTATCGCTGTACAAAAGATTATGACCGTGTTTATCACGACCGTTGGATGAATATCGCTCAAAATGGGTTAAAAGCAGACTAATGGGGAAAATCGCTAATAAAGGAATAAAAAAAGTTCAGACGATTAAGTCTGAACTTTTTATTATTTTGTTGATTCGCGCTCAATCAGTTCAACAGGTAAGCTGATATGACGTTGCTCAATGTCTTCTTGATTAATTAATTTAAATAATGTTTCTGCCGCAATTTGTCCCATTGATGTAATGGGTTGGGCAATTGTTGTAATCGTTGGATCCGTTAATTCACATAAGCTAATGTTATCGTAACCAATAATTTGAACGTCATTTGGAACAGAGCGTCCTAATTTTTTTAAGTTACGGATACATTGAGCTGCGATGACATCACTTGCTGTAAAGATTCCATCGATTTGAGGATGCGTAATTAAGAATTTATAAATTTCATAATTATCATTTTCGTTAAACTCAAGTTCAAGCGTATGAACACGAACAGATAAATCCTTGTTCATTGTTTCTAAGAACGCATTGCAACGCTCATTTGCTGGTGCAACTGTTGAAGGTCCACGGAATTGAACCACATTTTTACATCCCGCTGCAATTAAACGATTGGCAGCTAAGATTCCACCCATGTAGTTATCTGATGTAACAGATGGAATATCTTTGCTAATAATACGGTCTAATGAAACAATTGGAATGTCTAGATTAATAAAAGACGCAATATCTGGCGAGTTTGAACATAAGATTAACCCGTCAATTTTATTAGTTAAAAAGATTTGTAAGTATTCTTTTTCGCGTTCAATGTTTTCTTTTGATGTACATAACATCGTTTTATAACCATTTTGTAAGATAACTTCTTCCATTCCTTCAATCATGTCATTAAAGAATTCGTTCTTTAAATCCGGAATGATAACCCCAATAATTTTTGATGATTTGCGATATAGCGATCGCGCAATTTCATTCGGCACATAATTTAACTCGTCAATTGCCTTTAGCACTAACTCTTTCGTGTGTTCATTAACGTAACCTTTACTATTAATAACACGCGAAACTGTTGCGACCGAAACATTTGCAAGCTTTGCAACATCCTTTATATTCGCCACCCTAAACACCTCTGTATTTTTCATAAAATGTAAATATGTAATCGTTACCTCTTTATTATAAAGATGTCGACATTTTATGTCAATGAATGTCAGGCTGAAAGTGTTTTAATTACCAATAAAGTCCTTATTAATCCATTTTTTGCGATGCCAACGAATCGTAAAGACAAATCCTCTAAAGCATTCATCGACAGCAAACGCAATCCAAATTCCAACTAGACCCATGTTTAACATAATTCCTAAAAAATAGGCAATAGGAATACAAACCACCCACATCCCAATAAATCCTAAAATAAATGGATAATTCACATCACCCGCTGCTTTAAGTGCAGTCGTTAAGACCAAATTCGTTGCGCGACCAAACTCTAAGAAAATATTAATAAACATTAAGGTTTTACCAAGTTTTAAAATATCAGGATCCGTAGTAAAAAGACTGAAAATGTAATCACTGAAGAAGAAAAATACTAGCGATACCCCAAGTGAGACAACGACTGCTAATTTATGCGTTTTAACCGTACGATGATACACATCATCAATTTTTCTCTCCCCGATAAAGTAACCGACTAACACTTGATTTCCATTAGCGATCGCCAAACTAAATAAATAGATAAACATTGAGATATTTGACGCATACACACGCGTTGTAATGGCAAGCGTCCCAATAAGTGAAATAAATGAAATAATAATGACTTGCGAAGAAGAGTAGGCCACTTGTTCAAGAGCAGATGGCACCCCAATACGTAAAATATTTCGAATATCTTGAGTAGGCCATCTTTTAAAGAAGCCTTCAGAGAAATTAAAATCAATGCGACGATAAATCACAAACGCGATTAACGCAACCGATACAAAGCGGCTAAACACCGTTGAAATCGCAACCCCAACAGGCCCAAGCTCGGGCACTCCGAATAACCCATAAATAAACAATGCATTTCCAATAATATTTAAAATATTAGCAACCAGCGTAATAACCATCGATTCTTTTGTGTAACCATAACTGCGTAAAATACCACTTAATACTGGCTGAATGGCAAGTAAGAATAAGTTGCTTCCTACAATTTGAGTATAACTTACTGTAGTTCCAAATATCTCTTCTGGGGTGTTCATAAAGATGAGAATGTATTTGGATGTTAAAACAAGCAGTAAGCTTAAAGCACAACCAAGTACCATATTTGCGCCAATTGAGACAATCGCAACCTCGCTACTTTTTTGATGATTGTTCGCCCCGATATTTTGAGCCATTAAAATAACCGTTCCCGCTGCAACGAAGTTAAACATCACCGCAATTAAGTTAATGACTTGATTTGAAATTCCAACCGCAGCTACGGCATTGTCAGAATACCCACTTAACATAAACGTATCAACCATCCCCATGAGCATAAATAGGGTGAGCTCGATAAATATAGGCCAGGTTAATTGTAATAATGATTTTTTTTCAAAAGTTTCACTCATAATAATCCCCCTTGATATAAACGCTATAAGTCGCAGTCCATTTTGTTTTTGTAAAACGGACTGCGACTTGCTTATTCGTAACGATTTAAATCATAAAATATTATTTTAAACGTTATTTAGCACATTTTAAAATAGCGAAGCTAAATGGTTCAAGTTTTAGGCTTGAGGGTGCTTCAAAAATGTTAGCTGTGTATAAATCAATCACTTGCGTCGATTGAAGTTGTGGATGAAGCGTAAATGATTTAGCACTGTCATTATTATTGAAGTAGAAATAAATACTTTCATTGTCGTTGTACTTACGGTAAGCCACTGTTTTATCATGGAATGAAATAAATTCAATGAAACCACCGTTTCCAATCACATCATGTGTCTTTCGTAGTTCAATCAGTTTTTGAATATGGTTGAAGTAATCAAGGTCTTGTAATGCTTCATCCCACACCATGCATTTGCGGCAAAGTGGATCGTATTCCCCGTCGATTCCAACTTCTGAACCGTAGAAGATACATGGTGAACCTGGTAATGAGTAAAGCATCGTGTAGCACAGGGTTACTTTGTTTTTATTTCCATTTGCGAGCGATAATAAACGGACTGTATCATGGCTATCTAATAAGTTAAACATGACTTCGTTCACGTTTTGAGGATAGCGGTATAAAGCATCGACTAACGTTTCAACAAAGACGACTTCATCCGTTGTATCGGTTGCCACAAATTCAATAATGGCTTTTGTTAACGGATAGTTCATGACTGAATCAAATTGATCGCCAAGTAACCAAGGTGTCGAATCATGCCAAGTTTCTCCAACGATATACGTGTCAGGTTTCGCTGCTTTCACAGCTTTTCTAAAATCACGCCAAAAAGCATGCCCAATTTCATTTGCCACATCTAAGCGCCACGCATCGATATCAAACTCTGTAATCCAATACGTTGCAATATCAAGTAAATAAGCTTTAACTTCTTTGTTATTTGTATTTAATTTAGGCATGTTCGTTGCAAAACCAAATGTTTCATACGATCCTAAAATAGCTTGCCCACCTTCATCTACGACAGGGAAACTGTTAATAAAGAACCAATCTTTATAGCGAGAATTTTCCCCATGTTTAATCACGTCTTGCCACTGTGGGGATGTATCTCCCATATGGTTAAACACGGCATCAAGCATAATTTTCATACCGCGTTCATGCGCCTGCGTCACTAACGTTTTAAATGTTTGTTTGTCACCAAAATGCGGGTCAATTTCATAATAATTAATCGTGTCATATTTATGTGTGGTTGGCGATTCAAAAATCGGTGTTAAGTAAAGGCCATTGATTCCTAACGCTTGTAAATGATCTAACTGATTAATAATCCCTTGTAAGTCGCCCCCAAAAAACGTCTCTTGTGTGGGATCACAACTGCCCCAAGGTAATACATTTTCAGGATTCAAGTCGGGATTTCCATTTGCGAATCGCTCAGGAAAAATTTGATACCACATCGTATCTTTCACCCAAGCAGGCGCATTAAAAATGTCTTCCTCATTCATATATGGAAATGAAAAATAACTATTGCTATCATTTATAATCCCAGGGTCATGAACTTCAAAGTAGCCACGCTCACAAAATAATAATTCTTGTTCGCCATCATTTAAGATAAATCCATATTTAAAACGTTTGTGTGGTGGTTTAAATTCGACCATCCAGTAATCATATAAAGAAGTTGAGAACTCTTTTTGAACCGGATATGCTTGGCGGTTCCAAGCCCATTCGTTAATGCCTTCATTCACACAGGTCCACTCATATGGATCGGCACAATATAAATGAACCGATTTAATATCATCTTTTGCTGTTCTTAAGCGTAGATGTAACGTTTCTTTATCGTATGCATACGCATAGTTGCTTTTTGCTTTATGATAAATGGCCTCTTTTTTCATACCCAATCTCCTTTAGACACATAAAACGTGCGGTTGGTGAAAACCAACGCACGTTCGTATGATTAATTTTTACTGAACTGGAACAAGTAATAATGCAGAATAAGGTGAGACAGTTAACGCTTTTTGACCGTTAGCTGTTTGTTCGGTTAACACGTTAAAGTATTTTTGTTTTAAATGTTGTGGAAGTGAGATAGCTTGCGCTTTTTGTGAGTTATTGACAACAACAATTAATTGCTCATCTCCCTTTGTTTTCTTAAAGATAAGGTAATCTTTTTTATCATTCGCTTCAATCCATTCAAGTTCTGTTGAACGCATGGTTGGATAATTACGACGCACCTCAATTAATTTCTTTAAGTAATCAAATATATAACGATCTTGCTTGTTTTCATCCCAAATCATACATTTACGGCAAAGTGGGTCAGCCCCTCCATCAAGCCCAATTTCCCCACCGTAATAAATACAAGGTGAACCTGTTTGCGTCATTTGAACAGTGTAAGCCAACAAGGCTTTTTGTTTATTTCCACCACATACCGTTAATAAACGTGTCGTGTCATGGCTATCTAATAAGTTAAAAGCTACTTCGTTGACATTATGAGAGTAGTTCGTATAGATTTTGTTTAGTGCAATCATAAACTCAGAAGGTTTCATTTCTCCTTTAGCAACAAACTCATTCATCGCATCCGTTAATGGATAGTTCATGACAGCATCAAATTGATCGCCTTCAAGCCATGGCAAAGAATCATGCCAAATCTCTCCTAAGATATAAACATCCTCTTTGACCGAGCGAACCTCTTGTCTAAACGCACGCCAGAACTTGTGATCCACTTCATTTGATACGTCTAATCGCCACCCATCAATATCAAACTCACGTACCCAATAACGTCCAACTTCCAATAAGTAGTCAATCACTTCAGGATTTTCAGTATTTAGCTTTGGCATGTTTTTAGAAAAGGCAAATGCATCGTAGTTTAGCCCATTAGGTTGCGTGATAGGATCAAAGTCCTCTTCAATTAATGGGAATTTTCGAATGTGGAACCAATCTTTATACGTTGAGGATTCACCATTTTTTACAACATCTTGCCACTGTGGAAATTCCCATCCACAATGATTAAAGACAGCATCAAGCATAATTTTAATACCACGAGCATGTGCTTCTTTAACTAAAATTTTGAAGGTTTCTTTATCTCCAAATTGAGGATCAATATCTAAATAATCAGTTGTATCATACTTATGAGTACTCGGTGCTTTGAAAATAGGGCAGAAGTAAAGTCCATTAATCCCTAACGCTTCTATATGATCTAAATGATTGATAATTCCTTGGAAATCCCCACCGTAAAACGTATCATAACTCGGATCAACTGAGCCCCATTCCACGACATTTTTAGGATCAATCGTTGAATCTCCATTTGCGAAGCGCTCTGGGAAAATTTGATACCACACCGTATCTTTAACCCAAGCCGGCGCATCAAAAACATCAATCCCATTTAAGAACGGGAAACAGAAGAAATTCCCTAAGTTTTCAAAGTGTGTTCTTGATGATTCAGTATCATCTTTTTCTTTCGTATTTAAATGAACAATCTTTTTTTCTCCAAATAAGATACGTTCTTTGCCAGATTCTAAAACAAACGCATAGCGCATACGTCTAAATTCAGGAGAAACAGCGACTATCCAAAAATCAAATAAGTCCGTTGAAGCTTCTTTTTTCATTTCAACGGTTTGTGATATCCAACCGTGCGCACCTTCGGCGTTTAAGTTACCACCACCACCACCAGCTACCCAGTGATAAGGATCCCCAAAAATAACACGAACAGTTTCGGCATCATGTTTTGCTGTACGTAAACGTAGATGAATCGTTTCTAAGTCATACGCATAGGCGTAATTTTGCTTAGGACGGTGATAAATTGCATGTAAATTCATAAAATTCACTCCTTTTTATATGATTAAAGTTCAATGTTCACGATGGCGTGAATATAATTGAACAAAAGTTTCAAGACTTTGACTTTATTAAATGGATAAAGTCTAGATTGAAAAGACTTATTTAGGTAAGTTCTTCCAACAGGCATATTATAGCATCGAAACGTTTCAATTACAATTTGAAATAAAGCGTTTGTATTATGTAACCGGTTAGTTATTTATTCAAAATAAGACAAGTTATATCAAATAATGAAGCAGGGTAGAGGTTAGAGAAATTGATCTAAAAAAATGGTAGCAGGATTCGAATCTAGTAGAGGAAGTTGGGGTAAGATGAGTAAACGTCGTAGAAGAAAAAAAAGAATCAATTGGATTAAATTAAGGATATTTTGTCTCATGGGAATTATTTTATGTTTGTTCATTAATCTAGGGATTTTTACGTACCGTAATATTTATCCCATTGTGATGGATTATGCCAAAAATCAAAGTGTGAATATTGCAACGCTTGTTATTCAACAGGGAATAGCTGAGAGTGGATTAGTCTCTTTTAATATGGACGAGGTGTTAACGTTTGAAGAAACAAAAGATGGCTATGTCAGTAGCATAGCGGTCAATGCACCATTACTGAATCAACTGCTCGTTTCAACAACTAAAAAAGTAGAAGAAAAAATCTTACTCGTTGAGAGTGGTGATTTTTCACAACTCGGATTAGATGATATCCAAGGGGGGCCTTTAAAGGAGGGGATTTCATTTAATGTGCCATTAGGATCTGCCTTTAATTTATCTTTACTTCATGATTATGGGCCAAAGTTTCCGGTGACAGCCAATGTGATTGGCAATGCTGTGACCGATGTGAAAACAGATGTGCAACCGTACGGTATTAATAATGCCATGCTAAAAATTTATTTATCAATAAAAGTTTCAGTACAAGTTCAAATGCCATTTAAATCAGAACAAATTGAAGTCTTTGTTGAATCACCTCTTGCCATTAAAATAATTAGTGGTCAAATTCCACAATACTATTACATTGGAAATAGTACAGCCTCACCACTCAATCCCACTAGCAGTGACCTAGATTCAGGTAGCGGGAATTCGGCCTCACCTAATCTAGATGTTAGTGAAGGAATGGAAAACTTATTGCTTGAATAAAAGTCAGGGTCATGTTAAAAGGTGTCTAAAAATTTAGACACCTTTTAACTAGCAGATAGTTCTTACGTCCCGCTACTGACTGAATTAGATCTGAAGATATGGTTTTAAAATGAAGTGACAGATGAAGTCAGTAACTAAAATCTGTCGCATCTAAAAAAGGGCGACTATGTCTGTCGGGGGACCGTTTGTTTTGAATTAAAAGCGATGGGGAAAAGTTGCAACTTCTTCTTAAAAAATAGGTGAAAGATTGGATAACCTTGATGTAGTATTATTAAATAGAAGAATACGAGGATAATAAATTAACTTTAAAGGTGAGATATGATAAAATAACTCTAAAGCATACGATTTTAGAGTAGAAAAGGTGAGAATGGGATGAATCGATATAGTTATAATGTTGTAAAAACGCATATGATTGAATTTGATGAAGAGCTGTTCAGTTCAAAAATGACAGAAGTCTTAGATAAATACGATATTATCGTTGGAGACTTTTCAGGTGGGCAATTAAGATTAAAAGGATTTTATTATAGCGAGCGCAAAAATGTGCCGGCAGAATTAAAAGCTTTAGTCATTCCAGAATATTTAGCCGAGTATTGTGCCTATGGATGCCCATACTACGTGTTAGAAAAAATAAAAGTACCGATTTATAATCTGGTTACGAAAGAAGAAGTAAAAGACGAATAACAAACAGACAACAAAGAGAG
>DNGE01000134.1:0-8123 GCA_003486705.1 Bacillota bacterium | reverse complement strand
TAGAGACATTAGAATTTGTTAAAAAGTTACACGAAAAACAAATTCCGTATCTCTTTTTAACGAATAACTCAACCAAAACGCCAGAAATGGTTTGTGAGGTTCTACAAGCTTTTGGATATCCCGTGACACCGCAGCAAGTGTATACACCATCTCTTGCAGCAGCCGATTACATTGCAGATGAACAAAAAGAAGCAACCGTCTATGTCATTGGTGAAATCGGTCTGCAATCAGCCATCGTTGAAAAAGGGTTAAGCATTGTTGAGGAAAATGCAGATTACGTCGTGATCGGGCTTGATCGTGAGATTACGTACGAAAAATTAGCCAAAGGAGCTCTACAAATCCGAAAAGGAGCTAAATTTATCTCGACAAATGGTGATGTTGCAATTCCGACAGAACGCGGTTTATTACCTGGCAACGGTTCACTAACATCAGTATTAACTGTTACAACAGGGGTAGATCCGCTATTTATTGGAAAGCCAGAAAAAATCATTATGGAAAAAGCATTGCAACTCATCAACCTTCAACCACAAGATGTAGCCATGATTGGCGATAATTATTTCACGGACATTTTAGCAGGTATTAACGCCGGATTACCAACCATCTTTATTGAAACAGGTGTTTCAACGCGTGCTGAAGTAGAAGGGTATGATGCGTTGCCAACGCATCTTTTAAACACATTAGCTGAATTTGAACTATAAAAAAATGTCACAAGTGTGACATTTTTTTTTATTCATGAAAATAAACACCGGTACAAACCATGTCTGTACTTTGTGTGGCTAAAAGATGCCCTTGGTCAGTGTAGGTTACGTTTAAATGTCCGCCAGGCAAATGCACGGTAATCGTTTCGTGTGGTAAAACATGTCCGCGTACAACAGCTGATGCCACGCAGGCAGCGGTGTTTGTTCCACAAGCGCCTGTAAAGCCTGAACCACGCTCATAAGTCGTTAGTTTAATTTCCGTTTGACTTAAGATGGTTGCAATCCCCACGTTCACATCGTATTTTTTAGATAATTTTTCAAGCTCTGAATACATGTTTTCGTGAGACGTACTACTGTAAATAATAAAGTGTGGGTTTCCTAACGATACGGCATCTACAATATACGTGCAAACATGACTACTAACCGTTTGTGTCATTAACATCGGTTCTGTTGTTAAGGAAAGTGGCGCACCACTGCTTAGCATATAGGCGCATCCTAAATCTACCGTAATTTCATTTTCTGCTAAATGAACCGTTGCTATATTGGCATCTGTTTCAACATGATAGGTTGAGTTTTTGGATTCATATAACTCACGAAGATAACGTCCAACAAGTCGTAGGCCGTTACCACATGTTTTAGCAAGTGACCCATCGTTGTTGAAAATGGACATTTTAAGATCGGCTACAGTTGAGGGGGTTAAGATAATAATCCCATCGGAAGCGATTCCGGTTTGTGGATGCGTCATTTCTTGTGCAAGCTTTGAGAAATCAAGAGTAGGTACTTCATTATCTAAGTAATCTAAAAATAAATAATTGTTACCAAGGGTAGATAATTTTGTGAAAGGAATTTTCATAAGGGTAAGCCTCCATTCGTGGTTAAAACTTATAATAGGGAGTTTTGTCGACAAAGTCATGAGTATATTTATTTACAATTCCATGAGATAGTTTTATAATTTTTAGTAAAAGAATGAGGTGAAGGAAATGAATGATACAGAAAAGTTGATTATTGAAATATTAAATAAATTACGTCCATATTTACAACGTGATGGTGGAGATGTTGAGTACATTAAATTTGAAGATGGTATTGTTTATGTTCGTATGTTAGGTGCGTGCGCAGGATGTGCCTCAATGGATGCGACATTAAATGATGGAATTGAACAAATTTTATTAGAAGAAGTACCAGGTGTTATCGGTGTTGAAAACGTAGATTATTAAAAAAAGAAGGCATGTCTTTTTTCGCTAACGATGAAAGAGATGCCTTTTTTGCTGCGTGAAATTAGTTGAACTGATAATGAACTGCTGACATATGATAGGGGTGTAAGCACCATCTTATGATTGTGCTTCTTCTGTGACCCAAGAAGGTATCGGAATAAAGACACCGGTAATGGCTTGAATTTCTTTAGGAAAATAATAAAGTATTTTAGAGTAATCAAGCGCCTGGCTATAAAGAAGCGGGACATCAATTTCCTCATCATTTCTTAAACTGTGTAGTGCATCGTAAAAGTGAGATGGGAAAAATAAGCGAGCATAAAACAAAATCCATTCTTCTTGTGTTAAATGAACGGTTTGATGCAAATAAGTGACGAAGCTTCTAATTTTTGCACGATTTGGATCATTTAACAATTCATCACGCATATACTCGCAATAACAACGTACTTTATTATCGAGTGTTAAAATTTGGGGTGCAAAAAATTCAAATTTATAAGTGTTCGGTGTGAGGCGCATATGACAAAGTGAGACATTAAAATTAGCGTCTTTTATTTGATTAATAAATGTATAGGCTTGCTCATTTAGATGAATATAATAAGTAGCTAGATCAAAAAAAATGAGGCGGTTTTCAGAAGGTAATTTATCAATCAAAAGGTTAAGTTGTTCTTCATGAAACTGATTTTTAGCAAGCCAACGTTGCTTTAAATGACCGGCAACGGGATAAGGCTCTGAGTATATGGTTGGAATGTTTAAGTCAGAGAAATCTATTCGCTCATGTAAGGGAACCGTTGATTCAAGCACATAATAATGTATTCCATCATACAAGACAGTTGTTGTATTTTCCTGCGAGATTAATATTCGTTGCTTTTGACTGTATTGTAAAAGTTGAAGTAGGTGGAAAAAAGTGGTGTTTTTTTCTTTTCCAATCGGAATAATATATAGAAAACGGTTTCCTAATTTGCTATAATAGATATACTCGAGTTGTTCTAAGTGGTCTATTTGAAGTTGATAGTACCAAGTTATAAGCTCCTTCATTTGGATCATCCTCTATTTAAGATATAGGTGTCTAATCTATATGTATGCAAAGATGTAGTGAAAATATGATAGTTGAAGGGATGAATTTTTATGAATAGTGTCTTAGATGAAATCGTGATTAAAAAGATAAATGAACGCGGGGTTGAAATTAAACAAATTGCAGAATTAACTTTATTTTTACAAGAAAAATATGTACCGGGTTTAACGCTAGAGGAGTGTATTCATAGTGTTGAAGCTGTGTTGAAAAAACGAGAAGTTCAAAATGCTATTTTAACAGGGATTGCGTTAGATGAACTTGCTGAAAAACGTTTAATTGAAGAACCGCTTCTTGATATGTTACTCTCTGATTATTCGTTATATGGGATTGATGAAGTGTTAGCACTGTCTATTCTTAACGTTTATGGGTCAATTGGGTTTACAAATTATGGATACATTGATAAACTTAAACCAGGGATCTTAGGTGAGATTGATCAAAAAGGCAAGCATACGTCGTCTTGCCAAACATTTATGGATGATTTAGTTGGTGCGGTCGCAGCGGCTGCAGCGAGCCGAATTGCCCATCGTCAAGAAGGAGCACGTTATTAAAATAAAGAGTGGCCATCAGCTACTTTTAAAGTAAGTGATCGGTGTAGGTAAAAAGGGAGAGTAAAAACATGTGGTTTAATTTTGCATTAGAAGCAGCAGTATTAGCTAATTTATTAGCACAACTCATTAAGGTTCCCATTCGTTTAATTACAAAAAGAGAATGGCGACCGAGTCTTATCTTTTCAACAGGAGGCATGCCAAGTTCACATTCAGCATTCGTAACGGCTTTAGCAACCGGAGTAGCCATTATGGATGGGGTGAATTCTTCAACATTTGCGATTGCATTTTGTTTTGCAGCCGTTGTTATCTTTGATGCCATGGGCATTCGTCGTCATGCGGGACAACATGCTGCCATGTTAAATCAGATGCTAGATGATTTAGTAAATAAAGGTGACTTTTCGATTTTCCAAGATCCAAGTTATCAAAAACGATTTAAAGAATTACTTGGACATGAGCCAATGGAAACGTTTTGTGGCACACTCTTTGGAATTATTGTAGCAATCGGTTACGCTTTTTTAATTAATCTATAAAAGATATAAGCAGCAAGCTTGCACTAAACAGGAGTTTCCGTTATACTAGTTTATCAAATAAGGAAAATTGAGGTGAACTATGAAGGAAGAAATTTTTGATTTAACGATTATTGGTGGTGGGCCAGTTGGTATATATGGTGCATTCTATGCTGGAATGCATGGTTTAAAAACAAAAATTATTGATGCACTACCACAACTTGGTGGACAATTAGCTGCACTTTATCCAGAGAAATATATTTATGATTTACCAGGTCATCCAAAAATAAAAGCAGAAGACATGGTGAAGTTATTACTTGAGCAAATGAATAACTATAATGATAAAATTGATTGTGTGACAAATACAAATGTTCAAACCGTTGAAAAATTAGATGACGGAAGCTTTAAAATTTGCACGGATCATGCGTGCCATTATTCAAAATCGGTCATTATAACGGCTGGAAATGGAGCGTTCACTCCTCGTAAATTAGGGGTAGAAAATGAAGATCAATTTGAAAATATCCATTACTTCGTTCCAAATATGAACCACTTCAAAGGAAAGAATGTTGTTATCTTTGGTGGTGGCGACTCAGCTGTTGACTGGGCCTTAATGTTAGAAGGCGTTGCCAAAAATGTTTCAATCATTCACCGTCGTACAGAATTTAGAGCGCATAGTGGAAGTGTTGATAAGCTTCAACAGTCAAAAATTAATATTTTAACGCCACATGTGATTAAATCTTTACAAGGCGATGAAGCAAACGTAACAAATATTGTGATTGAAAATGTTGAGACAAAAGCAGAAACATTAATTGAAGCAGATGAGGTTATCGTTTTATTCGGCTTTATTTCATCACTTGGGCCGATTAAAAATTGGGATATCAAACTAGATAAAAATGCATTACGCGTTAATCATCGTCAACAAACAAGTGTTAGCGGGATTTTTGCAGCGGGAGATGCGTGTACGTTTGATGGAAAAATTAAAATGATTACGACTGGATTGGGAGAAATGGTCGTTGCTATAAATGCAGCAGCCCAATATGCTTATCCAGACGAAAAAAGATCACATAAACATAGTTCAACTTTAGTTAAATAATAAAGTTCAATTAGCTTTAAGATGAGGTTCATAAAATTATCAACAAATCAAGACGAGCTAAAATGGACCTATTAGAAATGTAAAAACCTTAGAATCGACGTAGTGTCACTGTTCTAAGGTTTTTTTATGCCATCTATATTGAGAATACGCGGTGGTTTAAATAAAAAGTCAGTTCAGGTTAAGCATTTAGCTAAAAAAAGTTTTGACAGTTTCTTGCATGAGGTAAGGAGGCGTTACGAAAATAAAAAAGGACTAGCATACACTAGCCCTCGCAACTATTAAATTAATTGAGTGTCATTTGTAATTTTTTAGTTGCCCCAGTAACTATGGGTGTTGGAATCACATCGTATAAATGTGTTGTTGCGTAAGCTGTGTTTGTTACTGATGTACTATCACTGCTTGTTTTTAAGTCAAATTGTTGTAATAAAACCGGAGGTGTTGGTAATGTTGTATAAGCTTCATTTATTTTATATGGAACATATGCAGTAATGACTACACGTCTAAGTGATACCGTGTATGGAAGTGAAATGGTTAATACAGTTTCACCAGTTGGTGTAACAGTATATTCTGTACCACTTAACACGCGTGTATCTGTACCATTATAAGCCACAACATAAAGTGGTGTATCAGTTGTAATGTTATAAGCTAATGGTTGTAGTGGCGCTGATGTATTTGTTGGTAATGTTACTTTTAAATCGTAGCTAATTGTATATGGTGTGTCTGTTCCGACGAGACTATCGACAAGGTTAAATGAGGCGTTCATATAGGCTTTTGAATTTACATTGTTTGCCATATCAACATGTCCACCAGCTAATGAATTGTATTCTGGGATGAAGTTAGTGTAGTCCTTAATTGGAGCAGATGGTGTCCCTGTTTCAGATCCAACTTGAAGTGCAACAGTTGCACTATTAAGTGTCGCATATTCAACTGGTGACGTACTTGGAACTGCATCAGGATTAAGAATTGCTTTTGATAAATCAGTTACGAGAACTGGCACTTCAATTTTGAAACTTGGTGCTTCTCCAGCTGCTACTACGAAAGCTGCTAATGGAGATGCGTTATCAGTAAATGTGATGGTTAACACGTTACTTGCAGCATCAAAAGATGTTGCTGTGGTTACTGTTACTGCAGTGCCCTCTCTTGTAATCTTAATCAAAGGATAATAATCAACTGGATAAGTTCCTGTAGGAAAACCAAAACCAGCTGGTAAAGTATCTTTGATGACTACGCCGCTTACATTTGAATTAACAGGCATTGTGAATGCAATTTCATAGTTAATAATTGAACCTTGCAATAGGTTAAGACGATTAATTGTCATATAGAAATTCCCCTTCTTTATTCCGCATGAACGGAAGTAGTTGTAAATAAAAATTATTACTTACGCTACATGATATGCGAGAAGATGCAGAAATTTTACATATTTATGCCTATTTTGGTGAAAAATAATGTATTTTATTAGTTGTGGTGTGGGTTTACGAAATAGAGTAACGCGATATTATTTTTACAGTTGGCAAACTCGGGAGAATGTAATAGGATAGTTGCCCTTTTGTATTTGCAATGACTTTTGCCTGGATTCCATCTAAAAGCAAGAGTTCTACATCACAGTGAAAGATTTTAGGTAATTGATCATCAGGATATTTTCGAATAAATCTAAATGGAATTTCTATTAAAACAGTTTTGCCATTTAGGGAGTCTACTGAGTTTAGTGTTATCGTATATTCGTTGGCCATGACACTTTTTTCTATTGTGTAATCTAGATTTGGTTTTAGATACATGGTTGGATAATTTGATAAAACTCGAAAAGGTTCAGTGATTAAAACATCGTCAGGTAACTTAACTTTTAAAACATATTGAAACACACTGTATATATCATCTAAAAATTCAATCTTGTCAATGTTTAGTGTATGAAGTAAAGGAATGCCGATATCTATAACTTGGGGCTTCGTTATGTCGTTATTATAGAGTTGCAAACTGCTCGTCAATAATTTTAATCTAGCAGGCTTAAATACGAGGGGAAGCTCATTTTCAACTAAAAGGATAGGCTGACCATATAGATGTTTTTGTGATAGCGTGACCGTTATATTAGTATTGGTGAACGGCTGGAGTAATTTTTCTGCATCATAAACGAGAAGTGGAACAGCTAATGTTAAATAGGTTTGATCATCAGGTTTTAAAAAACTTCCTTTGAATTCAAGATGAATGCGTGATGGAATAAAAAGAGGAGACGTATTGGCATCCGTAGAATAGTCTTCCATTGTAGCTTTCATCCAACCGAGCATTTCATCATGTTTTATTTTTGCTCCTGGATTTTTAGCATAGGTTAGACCTTCTGGTAAAGTCGTTTCAAATACAAGGTGTTCTAATATATTATTGGCAGGTATTTGAAAGCTAAATTCAAAGTTTATAATAAATTGATCCATTATTTCGATGACTGTCATGTCTATTCTCCTTTACTTAATATGGTTATTAAATCATATGCTAGAGGAAAAAAAGAAGAATATTTTTTTACCACAGCATAAGTAAATATTAGCGATATAGCAATAGTGCTGTAATACATGTGGCCCTAGCAAACGATTAGGATAACGAGGGTAAAGATGAGATATGAAGTTGATTGAATAATAGAAGCAAGGCAACTGGAGAAAGATAATAATTAATCTAATGGATTTAAAAGTTGTTGTTACTACAAGACATAATAGCTTAAAAGTAAGGTGAAAGGTTTAAAAAGTAGAGAAATAACTTCTAATCATCGTTTAAATAAAACGACTGAATTACTCATGTTCACGTTGTTTGTGGTAACTTATTCAGTTTATGAATTGAATTGAAATAAAAATTAATTGTAATTTAGAAAAAATACACAATGGCGATTTTATCCGTTATAGTTTATGATATAATGTAAGGGTATGTATGAAAATTGAGGTGTAATTATGAAAATTAAGGAAGGGAGCATTGTAAGAGGGAAAGTGACAGGTATCCAGTCATATGGAGCTTTTGTTCAACT
>DNGE01000173.1:69652-69792 GCA_003486705.1 Bacillota bacterium | reverse complement strand
TCTTTGGTTAAAGTCTTTGCATCTACTTTCATTGTACCACCTCATATCGTTAATTGTTAAAACATATCAGTGCTATTCTTTTATTATAACAAATCACACATAAATATTCAATTTCTCTTAAAATTCGACGCGATTATTTT
>DNGE01000173.1:45541-69398 GCA_003486705.1 Bacillota bacterium | reverse complement strand
TTTCTTTTTGTGCTGCAATTTCTTTTATAATTAAATCAACATTTGTATGCTTGACAGATTTTTTCGGCACTTTAGGACATAGTTTATCAAATCTTAATGTCATGCTATGATTGACGATATTCGTTAATAAAATAGCTTGATTAATTCCCGTAAAATAGTCATCGTTATATTTATGGTCACATTCAAAATATTTACAATTCGGTAATTTTTGTTTTAATCGTTGAATAGTCTGAACAGCTCCGCCAATAATCATGATGGATGGATTATTTAAGGCTTCTAAATTCACATCAACATCAGTTGTTGGCTCTAACTCAATTTCTAAATATAAATCTTGTTCAGAATCTTCCGTTGAATTTATTTGAAGTAGTAACATTTCATTTTCTTTTTTCAAATGCATGTTTTCTTGTTCTAAGCGAGCGTTTAACCTTGTTAATTTTACTAGTTCTGCGTCTAAATCTTTCATTCTTTTGGACATATTTTTTTCATATCGGTTGGCTAATTCTTCTTTGGTCTGCTCAAATGTTTGCACCGCTTGGCATAGCTTTTCATTTTCATCTTTTAATTTTTCAACGTCTTGTTCTAGTTTACGAATGGTGTATTCATCCGCTAGGACGTAATGTTTAAAAAAGAAATCAGCATCTTGTTTCCGCTGCTCTGATATTAAGTAGTGAATCGTGGCGTGACCAATGTGCTCATCAAAAAATGCAAAGTCGTCTTCCGTTAAAGTGTCACTCATCAATGTTTTTTCTACCTCATTTTGGCCTTGTAGGCATCGCAATAAGCAAATGACTTCTAATGCTTCTTGCTGTGTTAATTTATTTTTCTCAAGCGTCGTATTTAAAAACTGATTTTCATTGACGTACAGCATGTCCTTTGAAATCAAATAGCTAAGGTGTAACATTTCTGATGGCGACACATTTAAGTAGGTTGTGTATTGCTTCAGCATTGATTTAACTCTTTTTGATAATTCTGAATTCGGTTTTCGCAACATCCTTTTTAATGTCATAAAATGATGACACTGCCCTTCATTACTTTCTAATAAATAAGCACCCTGACTTTGCTCTATTAAGTCATTAAACTCCTCCAAAAACAGTTCAGATTCTATCTCTAAATTGAATTGCTCGCTTAAAAACTCAACTGTTGCTAACTTACAACATTGGTCTAAACTAAAGTTCTCTTGCAAAAAGTTATATTGGATAAGATCTAATAATTCAACGACATTGACACTATTTGATTTGCCTTTTGCTTTTAATGTGCGATAAATTTTAGGTTCTTTTTTAATGAGTAATTGTAATAATGCATTGGCCAAATCTTTTTGTTCATTAGACTTTTCAAATAAACAATAACTTAAGTTTGAAATATATTCATCATAAATCAAAGATTTTCTTAACAGGGGATGTTGGAAATACTCATACCTTTCCCGATCCTGCCATGCATCAGGAAACCGTCGATTCAACCCTTCTATCATTGTTTTATAATCTACTTTCAGGCTATAAGCTAAAAATACATTTCTCCCTTTTAGGATAATATTCATCATGTCTCCCCTCCTACTACACTCATTATATGAGTAACCATGACAAGACATGATTTTTTTTCGTCATTTATCCGTGGGGGGCTTGCAACTTATATCAGGCTTATGTTTTTAGTATCAGTACGGCATTTTTCCTATCTTTAGGGTTAATTTATTATTAATTTTCAAGTTCTAAAAGACGGATGGTTTCAACTGAGGACCCCGTCACAATATTAGCATTGATATAAGGAACTTCGGGTAATGATGAAATCGTAATGGATCCACTTAATTCAAATACCCTTTGATCGGTTTCAGTTAAGTTAATGTCGTCTGAAAACCACATTTCCGTATAGTTTGATTTAAACACTATATTTAATGCTTCATTCGGTAAGGACGCTTCAGATCCAATGTATCTCGCAACCATTTTTTCATGAATAATATATTTTGCCTCTTTTTCTTCAACATACGTTTCATAAATAAATTGCCACTCATCCGTACTCGCTCCATAGCTCTTTTCAGTATGTTTTACACAGCCTGTAACGATTAATATAAATACTAGTATGAGCATGCCACTACGTTTGAACAACATGCAAACAACATCCTTTCTCATTTTAAAGTCATGATGCCTTACAAATATTAGTATGACCGACTCATATAGAATTAACAGTCAGTATTCATGAATCCTCTAAAACAAAGTTAGTAAATTGTTACCATCGTTTTATTTGAAGTAAATTTTTAATCATAAGAAACTTTTTTATAATATCGTATCGACTACTTTTGCTATGTTATGATTTTTATCCTTTATTTTTGACACCAATTGCCTTCTAGATGAATATGTATATCATAAGCCATTATCTTCACTTAAGGAGGGAGTTTGCCATGAAACTACAAGTTATTCGCGATTGCTTATTCTTATCGGCTATGATCTGTATTTTTATCTTCTTATTATTTATTCCAACTTTTGAACCCATCAGTTTCTCTTTTTCGCTCCTATTCACAATTATTGGATTAGCCATCGATAAAGAACTGAACGAAAACAATCATAAAGATTAAAATCTATAAGTAGTTTATTTGATATAAATTTCAAATAAACTACTTTTTTTCTTAATGAATCGGCTACTATCATAAATTTTTAAAAACCTCGAGTTAGAAGCTGATTTAGTCTTTTAATTTAACCAATTAATAGGATTTGAGAAGCTATTTTGCTATCTATTGACTTTATTTAATACTTATTACTCCATTCCTTTATGATTGTCTCGCATAAACTTTCAATCATTCTTATTATTCAGTCTTATTTACGGTTATTGTAGTGCTCACTATTTGTAACAGTACTTATATTTTGGATCTTGAAGTGATTAATGGAATAGAAAAAAACACACTCATTTTGAGTGTGTTTTAGGAGAAATTATTCTCCGATAATTTCATTAATATGATTTTTAAGTGTATTAGAGTTTCCACCGTAGATAGCTTGGATTCCACCTTTTACATCCATAACTCCAGCAGCACCTAATTCTTTTAATTTGTCTTTATTAACTTTGCTTGAATCTTTTACTTCAACACGTAAACGTGTAATACATGCATCAATATTTTCAATATTTTCTTCTCCACCTAATGCTTCTAATACAAGAGGTGCTTTCATTTGCCACTCATCTTGAGCACCAGCAGACGCTTTTTCTCCAGTTGATTGTCCAGTTTTTTCTTGGAAATCTTTTTTAGAGAATAACTTTGTTTCTTCACCTTCATCTTCACGACCAGGTGTTTTTAAGTTAAACTTCTTAATTAAGAACTTGAATAAGAAGTAGTAAACAATAAAGTAAACAATACCAACGATAATTACCCAGTACCATCCAGTATTAACACCAGCACCTGCAGGTAATAATCCGAATAATGCGAAGTCAATTAAACCACCTGAGAATGTCATACCAATAAATACATTTAATAATGACATGATCATGAATGATAATCCGGCAAATACAGCATGTACTACGAATAATAATGGTGCTACGAATAAGAATGTGAACTCGATTGGTTCAGTAATCCCTGTTAACATTGCTGTGAAAGCAGCTGCTGCTAATAAACCACCAACAACTTTTCTTCTTTCAGGTTTAGCTGTATGGTACATTGCTAATGCAGCCCCACCTAATCCGAACATCATGAATGGGAATTTACCTGACATATAACGTGTTGTACCGTTAACGACTTGAGCCATTGTTTCAGTTGAAGCACCAACTAAATCTCCCATAGAACCTAATTGGATGAAGTAAGCAGTATTAGCACCGTAAACAATTTGTTCTGCACCATTAACTAATAAATGTGCTTCTACGAAAGAACTATACCAGAATGGTGTGTAGAATACGTGGTGTAAACCGAATGGTACTAACGCACGCTCAATAAATCCATATAAGAATGTTCCGATAGCTCCTGATTCAGAAACAACAACCGCTAATTGAGCAATACCACCTTGAACAACTGGCCAGATGAATGCTAATGCAGCTCCGACAACAGCCATTCCTAATGCAGTTACGATAGGAACGAAACGAGATCCAGCGAAGAATGAGAAGACTGGATTGAACTGAATATTGAAGAAACGGTTATGTAACGCCGACGTAACCATACCAGTGATAATCCCACCAAATACAGACATATTTAATGTGAAGATTCCCATGTTAGTTGTTACATAAGTTCCATATTCTCCTACATTATCAGCTGTTAATACACCTAATTGAGTTAATCCTAATCCTAATAATGTTGAAATAACCGTATTCATGATTAAGAATCCGAAAATGGCAGCTAATGCAGCTGTTGCTTTATCTTTTTTAGCAAGACCTGCAGCAACCCCTACTGCGAATAATAATGGCAAGTTACCAAAAACAATATTTCCCATATTGTTCATAACTGTTAAGATTGCTGTTAAGACTACAGAATTATTAATTACATCAGCAATTGATTGATAAATAGCTGGTGCATCTGTCATTCCTGCAATTCCTAAAAACGCTCCCCCAATACCTAATAAAATACCTGCAATCGGTAATGCTGCAATTGGTAACATTAATGCTTTACCAATACGTTGTAAATACTTGAACATACGATTTGCCTCCTTTTTTTAAACGCGACCCTATTAAATCGTTTAATTTTGTGAAATACTCTTCAAAACAAGGGTATTATACATCATCTTATTGGTAACTTTCAACAGACAACGCTTTATTTTTTGTAGTAACCGGTTTCATTTTATGTTACATGTACCAAATACATAAGCTGATTTTGAAGAATTATTTTTATACTATTACAATTTTTTTGTGCATCTTACCAACAAATACATTAATATTTTTGATGCTTTTCTCATTTCTTCTTATTTTAGCTTTAATATAATATAAAATATGTCGTGTTCTATTCTATAACCTGACAATATATTCTAGAATAAATGAAAATCACAGTTTTGTAAACCCTTTTATCGATAAAATATATTTTTTCACTTCAAATTAGACATTTATTTTCTTTTTTAACTTGATATTAATTTAACCAGTTAATCACTTTAAGTGATTCTGCTAACCGAGATGAGGTGCTTGGAATAGCCAATATTATGTCATGATTTTCACACGCCATAAAAAAAATTATCATTTGATTTCTTTAATTTAATTCCAATAATATTTTCAGTATCTGAATCTAATATATATTGTTTAGAATCAAACTTACTCAACTTTATTAGTTCATTCAGATTATAAACTAATTTTTGCTCTAATAGCCAATTTAACTGTGACTCATCTAGGTAGAGTAAATCTATATCGCCGGCTATTAGTTGAACAATAAGTTTCTCTCGATATTAATAATTTAACACATCTACTTTGCTTTCTTCAAAAGGATAAATCCTCACACTTAGTTGATCCTTTTCCTTTGATTACTCGGTTATAACAGGTTCTCATTCATTTTGTAACTCCAACAACTCTTGAATTTCTAAGTTTGATGTTCCCAAGATTGCCATATTAAAAATAATATTCGGCTTATTAATGAATTAATAGCCAAAATAGAAAAGACAAACGCATAAACCACATCCAATTATTATATGATATCAACAATAATCCTTTATATAGGTTTTCTTTTGATCTCTTGCCATTCCCATATAATCAATTTTTCTCTCAGCCATATGTTGCCCCCTTAACAATCGGTTACACGTTACTTTACCACACCTCACCCCTAAAAGAAAACGTTATCGTCTTTAGTGGAAAAATAAAAAGTGTCTATTATGAGACACTTTTTATTTTTAATGAGACTATTGTCCCTTATCCATAACTTTACGTACAAAGTTACCTTGAATACGATCACTTTGAATAACATTTGTGAATGAATTTGGATCTATTTCTCTAATATTTTCTAATGCCATATATAATTCATAACTTGAAACTACCATCATTAATAAACTTTTATTTGTATGTGTATACGCACCTTCTGCATTAATGACTGTCATTCCTCGTTTTAATTGGGCTTGTAATTTCGTCGTTACTTCATTTCGTTTTGTTGTTACAATGAAAATCGTGTAATTTTTATGCGGCGTATGGATTTTATCGATAAACTGTGTTTGTACAAAGATTAAAAGAATCGTATATAACGATATTTCCCAACCATCAAAGAATCCGGCAACACCTACAATGACTGCATTTAGATAAAATGAATATTGACCAAATGACCCGTGCTTTTTTGTCGACATGTATTGAGATAAAATATCTAAACCACCCGTCGACCCTCCGTATCTTAAAACCAATCCAATTCCCATTGCAAAGAATACACCACCGAATACAGCATTTAATAATAAATCATCCGAAAATTGAAGTTGTGGGACAATATTTAATGCAATATTTAATACGGTAATGGTATAAAGCGTATGTAATGTGAATCTCTTACCATTTACTTTATACGAAATGATTAATAAAGGGATATTCATTGACCAGATTAACATCCCTAGATTTAACTTTACGCCAAAGTTCGTTTCAACATAACGCATAATGATCTGTGAGATACCTGTTACCCCGCCTGTATATAACCCTGATGGATTAATAAAACAGTTGACTCCGAATGCAAATAATAGTACTCCTATTACAATCATAAATAAACTTTTAATCTCTTTTCTAAATCGTTCTTGCTTTATAAAACCCATAAAACTTCCTCCAAAGTCAACCTTCATCCTCACTTAGTTTTTATAAGAAGGGACATCCTATTAAATTCCTGAGTCATTATAACATGATTTCACTTAAGTTTAAATCGTTTAAAATTAGATATTTATGTTATTTTATGGTTATTTTTGTGGCCATTTTTTGACCTTTTTTTTAATGCGCTACCATTATAAATCATGTCATCACATCAATTAAAAAAAACAGGATTTTAACCTGTTTTTATCCTTTATATATAACCATTGCACAAAAACTAAAGACTTGATCTCGATCTTCGTGATCTTCAAAATGAGAAACTGCAAATTTAATATCTACTACTTTATCGGCAGTTAAAGTTTTTAAAAATTCATTTACTTTTTCTTCAAGCGCTACTTCTGTATCCTCATCAAAACATTTTATTTGTAAACTCATAAAAAGACCCCCTCCTATTTCACTAGTATTAGCGTAACATGAGGGGGACATCTGATTTTGTCATAAAGCGTCTTAATGAATTTTTTTATTTAATTTTCTTTTTAGCATAATTTCCTTGTACCATTTCACTTGATACAACGTTTGTAAATGCCTGTTCATCAACTTCTTTAATCACTTCTAATGTTTCATACACTTCGTAACTAGATAAAACGATCATTAAAACACTTTTACTATGTTTAGTATATGCTCCACGACCTTCTAACACTGTAATACCGCGATATAAATGTTCGTGAATCGCTTGACACATTTCATCTTCTTTAGTCGTCACAATATATAATGTTAAGTTTTTATGAATCGTATGGATTTTATCAATTAACACCGATGTAATGTAGATACTGATAATCGTGTAAAGTGCAATTTCCCAACTTTGTGTGAAACCTGCAATTAAGACAATGACAACGTTAATCGCAAATGAATATGTTCCAACTGAACCATTATATTTCATTGAAATATACTGTGAAACAATATCCATTCCCCCACTTGAACCACCGACTTTTAAAATCATTCCAACCCCAACACCGATGAGTAATCCGCCAAATACACCATTCAGTAAAATATCATCCGAAAAGTTTCCAAGTGGAATTAATTCTAATAAAAACGTCTGAAGAACCACGACGATAATACTTAAAACAGCAAAGCGGCGACTAATTGAGGTCCAAGCTAAAACTAATAACGGTAAGTTCATGATAAAGGTTAAGGCCCCAAGACTTATTTCATAGCCTGTCATTTGCTGCACAAATAAGATAATTAACTGAGCAATCCCGGTTACCCCACCTGTATAAAGACCAGCTGGTACAATAAACATATTAATGGCAAAAACATAAATAATGCTTCCCAAAATAATACTTCCAATATTTTTTAACTTTATTTTCAAATCCTCATTTTTAAGATCCATCATCGGTAACCGAAACCTCCTCAAACTAATAAATTAAATTATTCTACAGACTCCTCTTTTGCGTAAGTCCATTCTCCTTCTTGATACACCTTTCCTTCTTTCATTAAACGACCTAAGGCACGTTTAAATGAGGCTTTACTCATTTTAAACACGCGTTTAATTTCTTCTGGATTCGATTTATCTGTAAATGGCATTGCCCCATTACGCGTTGTTAAATAATCTAAGATTGTATCTGAATCGTCAACAATTGAGATTTCTTTTTGAGGAATTAAAGAAATGTTTAATTCTCCGTTTTCCTTCACGCGAACAACGCGTCCTTCAATGACTTCACCAAGACGTGGTTCTTCGCGTCGTTCACTTTCATGAATGAATCCTAAATAACCCTCTTCTGTAATGACATTCGTTCCAACTTTTCCAGTACGGATGACTGTTGCATTCACTTTTTTTCCATGTAATTCTTTTGGTGCTTCTTCTTTTACATCTGTAAATTCGCTTGGTCGAGCAATAATAGCGAATAAATAGTTTGATAAAGATTCTTTTAATTTACAATAAACACGATCTCCAATTTGTGGCCATAGGTGCTTGTAAATAGGTAAATCTGATGGTGCAATTAAAATGTGCTTATTGATTCCAATATCAACGAAAATCCCTAATTCATTTTTATGATCCACCACTTCAACCCAACCGAATTCATCGACTGTAATTTTTGGTTTATGCATTGTAGCTGTTAAACGTTTTTTAGAGTCATAATATAAGAATGCTTCAACCGATGAACCAATTTCTAATGGCTCTACCACTTCAGCTTCATGTAAAAAGTATTCTTCCATTTCATCTTTTAATATATAACCTAACGGTGTTTGACGATCTACAATTAATTTACGGTATTGTCCTGCAAACATGTTATCACTTTCTTTCCTTTAAATGTAATTCAAAACAACTCATTATATCATGAGGAATTTTTAGTTAAAAGTAGTAAACTCTACTTTTTATGATTAAAACGCTTAACTATTCTTTTAGTCCACTTTTATTATGAGCAAAATTGATAAAATGATAATTCTAACGTGATATAAAGACAAAAAAAAAGTGGATCCTCCACTTTTTTATTTTTGTAAATAGATTATGAGTTGATACAGCAGTCCAAGGAAGAAGATATGGATCGGATAAAAGGCATAAAACACATATTTATTCATTTGCTTTCCTTTTTCTCCGTTGTAATGATAAAGGATTGGTAAAGCTAGCACGGATAAGAATTGGGCATTATGCATGATATAAATAAGTAATTGTAATACAACTCCACCTGTTGCAGTGAAATCTAAGCCACCATAATAAAGAGGTATATTATTCCAAATAAAAAAGTATGGATAAAAAATACCCAAATTAAGCAATACGATTGAAATGGCTAATCGCTTGAAATCATAGAAAAATAAATACATAAAAAAGATAATGAGAATGCCATAAATATCATAATCGGTTCTTAGAAAAGATGAAAAGAGTCCAATACCGAGTACAATAAATGTCCCTATTATTTTGAGTAGCACCCCTTTATTTTTTAGCTCGTCATAACACCAAATAGCTCCAAGACCTAATGCTAGTGTAAAAAAGACATTTTGGTAATTTAAAACAAACCAACCATTGAATAGTCCAAAATCAAAAAATGGTTCTGAAATAAATGCAAAGAGTGTTAAGCGTAATAAATATTTTTTCTTATTTGATGTATGAAAAAATCCATTTACGATTAAAAAGGCGAAGATTGGAAATGCAACCCGACCACACGTTCTTAAAATGACAACGGCTAGTTCTAACCACATAAATTGTGTTTGTGACAGTGATGCGTTACTTTGAAAATACGTTAAAATACTCGCTGCAAAATGATCAAAAAACATCGTAATAATCGCAATCCATTTTAACTGGTTGGCTGTTAAGCCTTTCCCCTTGCAAACTTTAGTAAATACGTTAATCACTGAACTTTCTTTTGTTTCGTTCTCATTTAAGTGCTCCTCATTTAAAGCGTAGCTACTCACAACATCTCCCCCTTGTAGAAATTAGTTTAGTATAATATTACCATTAATTTTATTTTATGACCATATAATCAATGCCCAACATTATGACACAACGTTTAAGAATAACACAAAAAAAATGAACGTTAGCTAATTTTTTTATCTCTTTTCGGTCAAACCACTTTTATTTTTGACGAACCACAAAATCATGTTAAAAGAGCTAAGTAGACATTTAAGCAAATAAAAAAAGGGTCAGCGACCCTTTTTAATAATATGACCGTGATTAAGCTTTAGCTGGTTCAGGATATTCTACACCTTTTGTATCCACTGTTACAGTTTTCATCATTTGTCCAATCACTGGTTGGTCTAAATGATTACATTCAACAGATGCAATGGCATCTAATACTTCAATTCCTTCAACTAAACGACCGAATCCAGCGTATTGTCCATCTAAATGTGGAGAGTTTTTATGCATGATAAAGAATTGTGAACCTGCTGAGTTTGGCGCCATTGTACGTGCCATTGAGATAACTCCGCGCTCATGAATTAAGTTGTTTTCAAATCCGTTTCCTGAGAATTCACCTTTAATTGAGTAACCAGGTCCACCTGTTCCACGTCCTTCAGGGTCTCCACCTTGAATCATGAAACTACGGATAACGCGGTGGAAAACAACACCGTTATAGAATCCTTTGTTTACTAATGAAATAAAGTTGTTTACTGTGTTTGGTGCAACTTCAGGGTATAATTCGATTTTCATAACCCCTCCGTTTTCCATTTCAATTGTTACGACTGGGTTACTTTCTTTTGAATATGCTGTTTGTCCATTATATGCTGCCATGTTTATTCCTCCTATATGATGATTCATTGCAAGTAGCCTGTGCTTAAATATACTAGCACGCTATGTCTCATAAATAATTAAAACCTATTTCTCATGCTTACAATGCGTTTATCCTAATTTTTTTCCAACTTCGATTGGATGTGTTCCGTTTAATAAACTTCTAACATCCATACGTTTTTTACCTGAGATTTGAACATCTGTGATTTTGATTCCTGCATGGTCACCGCATGCCACCACAAATCCATCTTTTTCGATTTTAACAATGCTTCCTGGTTCGGCGTCGTATAACGTATTGTTTAACTCACCCCACCAGATTTTCATTGCGACATCGTCAAGCGTTGTATAGGCAACTGGCCAAGGATGTAGACCACGAATTTGATTGTAAATTTGTTGCGCTGGTTTGTACCAATCAATTAATTCATCTTCACGTTTAATGTTCCAAGCAAATGTCGCTTCCTCATGATTTTGTGGCTCTGCCTCAATCTCACCGGCTAATAATTTAGGCAATGTCTCAGATAATAAGGCTGCACCTGCAACGCTTAATTTCTCAAACATACTACCAACATGATCTTGTTCTTCAATTGGCACGACAACTTTTGAAATCATATCACCCGTGTCCATTTTCACATCCATATACATGATTGTGACACCTGTTTCTTTTTCACCATCAATAATCGATTTATGAATCGGTGCACCCCCACGATATTTTGGTAACAATGAGGCATGGACATTAACACATCCATGTTTTGGTGCATCTAATAAGATCTTTGGAATGATTTGACCAAATGCTGCTGTGATAATGATGTCAGGTTGCCAAGCTAAGACTTGATCATAATTGTCCTTTATTTTTTCAGGTTGAAAAACAGGAATTTCATTCTCTAATGCTTTAGCTTTAACTGGCGTCGGTGTTAAGACACGTTTTCGTCCAACCGGACGATCGGGCTGCGTCACAACCCCGACAACATCATAACCATCTTTAATTAAAGTTTCTAATACTGGAACCGAAAAATCAGGCGTTCCCATAAATACGACACGTGTCATGTAAACACTCCTTCATACACGAGATTAAAAAAGAAATCTATTTATACTTGTTTATGACAAGTTCAGGTCTTCTTAACGAACATTAACGATTATTCATATAAAGCACGCTTTTCGACTATTCTTATTATTACCATAACTATTTCCATTTTACCATAACTTTTAATATTTTTTCTTTTTTCTCGCCACTCCGTTCAAATTTAAAAAACGCCCCCATAATTTTTACCAAAATATGTTATACTTCATTGTAGAAACTTGAACTGACGTTACGTTATAAATGAGGAGTCTGATGAATGAGCCATCTATTATTTATTGCCGCACCTTATCCATTACCTACTTTAGACTTAAGCCATCCCGTGTTTATGTCCGCTTTAGAAGCTAAAATACGTGGATTAATTCCCCCTGAATTTGAAATTGATCCAAACGACGTCATCGAAATCTATGAACAGGAAGACGATTTGGATGAACTACAAATTTATGACAGTTTAGAAGAGGATAACCTGACCTATTATATTCAAGCACCGCATTATTATGAAATAAATTATCGTTATACGGATAGACGAGCACAACAACTCATTGACTATTTAAATAAACATTTAAAACCCAACTCAGTTATTTACATCGGTTCTATCTGGTTAGATGAGTATAAAACACCGGAGCACCTATGCTTAACAAGTACTGAACTAAATGTTAGCACACTCGCTTATCTAAATGAACAGATGCCTACTTTAATCGAATTAAGAATTTAAAGGAGTATGATTGTCATGACAAATCATCAGCACTTACCGTTTCACTACCATGTTCCAAACAGTCAAATGGTTATGTTATTTATTCACGGCATTCTAGAAAGCCCTAATCAATTTAAACAGATGGCCCATCTTGCAAATGAGTTAAATATTAGCACTTATGCGCTTCTCTTACCAGGACACGGTCACAGTGGTGAAACATTTGCAAAAGCTTCGCGTTATGAGTGGATGGCTCATGTTGAGGACACCTTAAAAACACTTCGCAAAACATATCAACACATTATCTTCGTTGGACATTCGATGGGGACATTATTGGCAATTGATGCTTATGTTAAAAATAAAGAGCAGATTTTGGGCATGATTTTAATTGCTTCTCCGCTTTATATTCACTGTACGCTCCGAGGTGCAACTTGTGGGTTAAAGGTTGCACTTAATCGAATTGATCAGCATGATGTATATGCCGTGGCGATGAAAAAAAGTTATAGTGTGACAACGGATCATCTGCTAACGTATTTTAAATGGGTGCCTCGCTATTTAGATTTATTTTATTTGATGGCTTTTGGTCGAAATTCTATTTCACAACTTGAGATTCCTATGCTGATTGTGCATTGCCATCAGGATGAGTTTGTATCTAAAAAAAGCTTAGCCCATTTTAAATCGGTGCTAAAAAATCGTAATGTGCACTGGCTTGAACTGATAGAATCGGGTCATTTTTATTATGAATCACAAGAATTAATGACATTGCATCAAACGTATACGCAATTTTTAAAAGATATTATTAAAAAGGCTGATTAACCGTACATGGAAAATCAGCCTTTTGTTTAGCTAAAATGATTTGGATAATAGTCAACAAATACGTTGACCGATCCTTCTTGGAAATACGTCATAAGTTGCGTCAGGATATGTTTAATGTTCGGTTCAATTTTATACTTAATCATAAAATACATTCTAAATTTTTGATTCACACGACCGACATGCGGCATCGTCGGTCCGACAATCACACACGCTTTAGATAAAGATTGGCGTAAATATTGATTAACGCGATCACATGCCATAATTAACGCATTGTAATCTTCGCTACTCAAATATACGGTACTTAAATAATAATAAGGTGGATACCCAAATTGTCGACGGACTTGCATCTCTTTTTCATAAAAACTATAGTAATCGTGGTTCACAACACATTGCAACGCATAATGGTCAGGGCTAAACGTTTGAATGAGCACTTCTCCTCGGTTTCCGTGACGCCCCGCGCGTCCCGCGACCTGGGTTAACAGTTGGAATGTGCGTTCCGCGGCTCTAAAGTCAGAGATATGCAGTGATAAATCAGCCGCGATAACTCCGACGAGTGTCACATGTGGAAAATCCAATCCTTTTCCAACCATTTGGGTACCGAGTAAAATATCGGCCTCACGGCGTTCAAAGGCGGAAATCAAGGCTTGATGCGAGCCTTTTTTAGACGTCGTATCGACGTCCATTCGCATAATGCGGGCGCTTGGGAATCGCTCCTGCAAGTGTTCTTCAACTTTTTGTGTACCTTGTCCAAAAAAGCGTAAGCCTTCTGTTTCGCATTTTGGACACTTTTTAATAACAGGCATTTCAAAGCTACAATAATGACATTTTAACGCAGCATTCGGTTTATGATACGTTAACGACACATCGCAATTCGGGCAGGTCACAACATCCCCGCACTCGCGACACTGCAAGAAATTTGAATATCCACGGCGATTTAACAATAACACAACTTGTTCATTATTTTGCATACGATCATCAATGGCCATTCCGAGTTCATGTGAAATAATTAAGTGAGATTCATCCGCGCTAACAGCTTTCATATCAATCAGTTTGACCGTCGGTAAAATAGCTGATTTTACTGCGCGCTGTGATAAAGTCAGCAAGTGATAAACCCCTTTTTTGGCGCGTGCAAACGTTTCAAGTGAAGGAGTCGCACTTCCTAAAACAAGCGGACATTTATGATACGATGCGCGTAATTTCGCCACTTCAATCGCGTGATAACGCGGTGCCTCTTCTTGTTTATACGTTGATTCATGTTCTTCATCGACGATAATCACACCGAGTTGCTTAAACGGAGCAAAAATTGCGGAGCGTGCCCCGACGACAATGCTCACTTCCCCTTTTAATATTTTTCGCCATTCATCATACTTCTCACCCATCGATAACCCACTATGTAAAACCGCAACGGCATTCCCAAATCGATTTTTAAAGCGTGAGGCAATTTGTGGTGTTAAAGCAATTTCAGGCACAAGCATAATCGCTTGCTTCTCTTGCGCAATAACGGAATCAATAATTTGTAAATATACTTCCGTTTTCCCGCTTCCAGTTACCCCATGTAATAAAAAGGTTTGATTCAATTGTTGGCTATACGCATTCACGACGGCATCAACCGCTTGCGCTTGTTCTTCATTTAACACAAAGGCGGTACTTTTTTTAACCTCGACATTTTTAAAGGGATCCCGATATGCCTCCACTTCAAATTCTTGAACCAATCCTTTATCAATTAACGGCTTGACATGACTTTGATTCAGTTGCAATGTTTGAAACACCGTCTGTTTATCCACTGGATGTGTTGCTTCTTTTAAATAGTCGACTAACACTAATTGTTTCGGTGCTCGATTTAGGTTTATGTTTTGAATCAAACTATTAAATTCTTCTGTTAAAGCTAAATATTTAACCATCTTTTTACCAAGCGCATCTTTAGCTTCATAAATAACTTCTAGTTGTTTTAATTCAACGGCCTTTTTCACACTTGATAAGAGCGTCTTTGGTACAACATCAAAATCGATTAACTCCGTATTTAAAAATAACGATTCTAATTCAGGCAAGACTGCTTGTGTTAACTTTAATAATTTCTTTTTATATTTTGAACGCATTGCATTTGGAATCATGGCCTCGAAACACTGAATCATTGTGCTTCCTGTTTCTTTAGACAACAACATCCCAAGCGATCGTAACTCATCATTTAAAATCGGAACAATGTCCAACACTTCTTTAATCGGGCGTAATTTAGCATGCTCGCTTTCATTTTTAATTTGAATAACAAATCCTGAAATAGTGCGTGGTCCAAAAGGAACCAAAACACGAGAACCCGCTTGAATGACATGTGCTAATTCAGATGGAATAGCGTAATCAAACACACGATCAACCGCCTTATTTTTTATATCGACAACGACTTCAGCAATTAGCATGAACTCACCCCACTCTTAACATTTCTAGTTTATTTTTAAATATTATACCACAAGTTCTCTTAACACATCGTGAACTAATAACCCGTTATTTGACCCTCGTGCAATAAACGTAATATTGGGCAATTCTTTTTATGAAACAATCTGTATACCTAACAGCAATCCCGCTTCACGTGTATATCACCCAACTTTTATACGCCGACTTAAAAACTTATATCAAGCCGTGTTTGTCTATAAAGTAAGTCTATTTGAAAAAAACTTGCATAAAATGTGCCCGTTGTTATATTCTACCAAAGCTATGATTTGAGTTAGACTAACAAAAAAGCTATCTCTAAGAGATAGCTTTTCAAATTATTGTTGTTTTAATTCAAAATCAACAGCATCGTATAAAATTTCTTCTAAAGCAATTCCAACTGGTTTAGAACATTTGGCTGTTGGTAAATCATCTACGAAATCTAATTGAGATTCTTTAGCATCTACAATTTGACGAGCACGTTTTGCTGAAATGTAGGCGATTTTGTATTTTGAATCTACTTTATCTAATAACTTATCAATTGATGGATAGCGCATTGACATATTATTCAACCTCCGCAATGTTTTTATTATAATATTCTAAAACACGGTTACTACGTGAATGTTCTGCTTCGATAATCGACATAATGCGATCACGTGCATTTTCAACCGTGTCGTTAATCACGATATAATCATATTCATGTGCTAACCCAATTTCAGCCTCAGCTTTTTGCATACGCTTATTAATAACTTCCATACACTCCGTTCCACGCGTCATAATACGGTTACGTAATTCTGCCATGCTTGGAGGTGCAATGAAGATAAACGCTGCATCAGGCATCACATTTTTAACTTGAAGGGCACCTTGCACTTCGATTTCAAGTACAACGTCTTTTCCTTCGTCTAATTTTTGTTGAACATAATCAAGTGGAGTTCCGTAATAGTTACCGACAAACTCTGCCCACTCTAACAACTGTCCTTGATCAATTCTGTCTAAAAACTCTTCTTTAGTTACGAAGAAGTAATCAATGCCGTTTTGTTCACCTGTACGGGGTGCTCTTGTTGTCATTGAAATAGAATATTCTAAGTTGTGGTCTTTTTGTTCAAATATTGATGCACGTACAGTTCCTTTACCAACGCCACTTGGACCTGATATGACAATTAGCACACCTTTTTCTACTAATCTCATGTATTCAACTCTCCTTAAACTAACATTTAATTATAATAGCATGAATTGAAATAAAATTAAATACCTGCAGAGTTATTTTATCAAAACTAATTTTAGGTAGTCCTTATTCATCTGATTTACCTGATAATTTATTATAGAATATCAGCCGTCATTTATACTATCATCGTCAATAAATTCATTTTCTGTTTTAAAGCTTTCGGTCTTTCATGCGTAACAATCCAAACTTCACATCAAGCAAAAATAATTTGGACGCCTTAACATATAATATTATTATTGTTTTTTTCAAGTCTTTTTATGTCTTAGAAGACGCAAATTTGATATACTTTGAATATAGACGTTTTTTTAAAAGAGGTGATTAGTAATGTCTTTTGATGGATTGATGACACAATGCGTTGCCGAACAATTAAAAACACAGTTAGTCGGCGGCCGAATTAATAAAATATATCAGCTATCTAATTATGAAGTGCTCATGCAGATTCGAGCACTTGGAAAGAATCAAAAACTTTTATTATCGACGCACTCGACTTATGCCCGTGTGCAATTAACAAATCAAGACTATCAATACCCAGAAGAACCCCCAATGTTTTGTATGTTTTTACGTAAACATTTAGATGGCGGAATTATTTACGGGATTGAGCAAATAAACAACGATCGTATCTTAAAATTTACGATTCGTCACGTCAATGAACTTGGCGATGCTTTAATCAAATTTCTTTACATTGAAATCATGGGAAAACATAGTAATATCGTCTTAACCGATGCAACACACCGTATCTTAGATAGTATTAAACACATTTCACCGTTAATGAATCGCTATCGTTCCTTACAACCGGGGGCCACTTATATTTTACCACCGGCACAACTTAAACTTGATCCATACAGCGCGACGTGGGAAGACTTTGAATCTCGTATCAATCCAGATGAGCGATACGATAAACAATTAGTGAATACGTATGCGGGATTATCGCCACTTATCGCTCGTGAAATTGTGTATCGTAGTGAATCAGACGCTTTAAAAGCTATTTTTAATTCATTAACGAAGACGTTACATGACATTAAAACAAATCCACAACCTGAGATGACCGTGAGTACAAAAGAAAACTTTTATATGATTCCGCTCACACATCTTGAAGGAGAAAAAATTCAATTTAGCAACTTGAGCGACTTATTTGATCGCTTCTATTTCGGAAAAGAACAGCGCGATCGCATCAAGCAACAATTCCAAGACATTGAACGCTTTATTCGACAAGAGTACGAGAAAAATGTTAAAAAATTGGAGAAGCTCGAAGCAGACTTAGCACAGTCTGAAAAAGCCGATGAATACAAAATCAAGGGTGATATCATCTTTGCTAATTTATATCAAATGTCACGTGGGCTCAAAGAGCTTGTGGCACAAAATTTCTATTCAGAAAACTTAGAAGATATCTATATTCCTCTTGATCCGATGTTATCACCGTCTGATAATGCTCAAAAATATTTCCAGCGCTATAACAAAGCAAAGTCGGCTGTGAAATATATTTATGAACAAATGGAACTAACTGAGACTGAAATCAGCTACTTTGAAACACTGCTCATCCAAATTGAGACGGCTTCGTTAAAAGATGCGCATGAAATCAAAGAGGAACTAGAAGGTGCGGGTTATTTAAGAAAACGCCAAAGTAAAAAACGTAAATCAAACGGAAAACCTAATATTGAAAAATACAAGTCACCGGATGATCTTGAGATTTATATTGGAAAAAATAACTTACAAAATGATTATTTAACGCATAAATTAGCGCGCCGTAATGAATGGTGGTTCCACGCGAAAGATATGCCGGGTTCACACGTGGTCGTTCGCACTGAAGTAGATGAACTAACGGAAGCCACGATTCGCTGTGCTGCCCAACTGGCCGCTTACTTCTCAAAAGGACGCCAATCTTCAAGTGTTCCAATTGACTATACGCGTGTTCGCAATGTTAAAAAAGTGCCAGGCGCTCATCTTGGATTCGTCACCTATGAAAATCAAAAAACGATTTACATCGACCCAGATGAAACATACATTATGAACATTACAAAATTAAAATAGTAAATGCCCCACACCAAATGGTGTGAGGCATTTTTTATTTGTGTGGTTGATAGCGGCTCGTATGTAAAAATTGCTCATAGACCATATTCCCACTAGCATCATAACCATAAAGCGTCGTATCCGCTCGTAAGCCACCTTCTGAAATATCTGTTTTAGGATAGTAACGAATGCCATTTAGTGCATCACTATTTGACCACAACTCCACCGTCAGAACGCCACCTTCTGTATACGCGTGAATATAAATCGGATAGTCTAGCGTATTAATGAATTCATACGCAATGGATCCTTCAGAGTACGTGGCATCTTGACCGAGTGGAACATATCCCACAGATAAACTGTGGTTTTGACGCTTGGTTGCCACAATACCCGCGAGCAGTTGAGCATTGTAAAGTGTCGAAGACACTTGACAGATGCCACCGCCAACAGCCGGAACTTTTTGCCCGAGATAAAAGGTGGTGGCATTAACAAACCCGTGGGCATAATCGACAGGTTCGATCGCCTCACCATACGAAAAGGTATCGCCTGAACGTAAGACCGTTTGATCGACTTTCTTAGCCGCTAATTGCACATTAATGGCACGCAAAGTATTTGGATTAAACAGCGAGGAATAACTGGCAATTAACGTATCTACCGTTTTTAAATCGTCTGTCTTTTCCTCACGACTGATCGTTGTCTTATTCATCTCAATCACAATCGGGTCTTTTCCCCCTCCCTCGATTTCATCCTTTAAGAGATTAGCCAACCATTCGCTATTTAAAGAAACCCCATCTTTTCCTTCCTCAATCACAAACGATCCATAAGACACCATATTTAACGTCGATTCAATTTTAGGTTCATAAACCTCACGTTCTAGTTGCTTTGCAAAATCATAAATCAATCCCTCATCCACATCATACTTAATTTCAAACTCATACGCGAGCGGCTGTTTAATCTGACTCGCTAGTTCGAGCCAATTTAAATCATGATTAAAATCAACAATCTCACGCGCTAAACTCTCACTATTTTTCTCAAACGTCGGATCAAATTGACTCAACTGAACCTCATGAACCGCCTCATCAATCTTAACCGTAATACTACGTCTCCTAATCAAACTCATCTCACTTTCAATCACAAACTGCACTTCCTCAAGTGACATTTGCGAAACATCTGTCCCATTCACAAACACATTCGGAAGCACCACATCCTGATAAGCCTGAACCAACCCCTTCGCTTCCTCAACTTTTAACCACGTGTAAATACCACCGCCAATACTTATTCCGATTAAAAACAACAATCCCATTCCGTACCTATTTAAACACCTCAACAAAAACGCCTCCTCCCCTAGTTAATCGGTACTAACACACTATATTTTAACTGGCGAATTTTAATCTCATCAACCGACGCAATAGATTCCAACGCCTTTTCCCCCATAACCGCATTTTGATTTAACACTTTATCACTTTCCACCTTTTTCTTTTCTTTCTCGCTATCCCAAACAAAGACTGACTGCTTCATTAATCCCGATGATAAACGGATAACATTCACCTCATCTAAAAGAAGTTGGCGCTCATGCTTGATTAATTTAACCAAATCCATTAATCGAGACTTATAAACAACAGCGTCTTCACCGACATAAGGCGCATACAAAGACAAGGCCTCATCCTCTACTTTTTTTCTTGGAAACCGGTCGACACTCCATTGTAATTTATCCGCTTTATACACCTCATGCGCCTCATCGCTTGAAGATATCACCTCAAGCGGTTCATAAAGTCCCGTCGCGCTGACGCGATAAGCTTTTAAAATGTCATAGACTTCAGCATTAAATTCACCGTGTTGCGGCATTAATTCCACACGTTGGATCAATTTTTTTAAACTTGCTAAATGGCAACTCAGTTCCTCACATTTATAAATTTTTTGCGCTAACACGTCGGGTGATATCGAGGTGAGTAAGTCATAATGAGTCATTCGTAAATGATTCAGTTTCAACACACAAATCTCTTTTTTTCCATACGGAATGATTCTTTTTAAAAGTTTAGCTTGGCGATATTTTTGTTTTAGCTTGGGTGGAAGTTCACACCACACATACGGTATATTTAAATTTCCATTTAAAATTAAATTAAAATCACGAATTACATACGCCTCTAATTTCAACAGGTTTAATGTATTTTGAACGTGCCCCCATACTTTAACACGTAAGCCGACATTTAATTTCGATGAGCCAATGGTTACTTTGCTCACTTTCGCAAATCCAACCGTCGGATAACTAAATTCATATAAATCTTCGAGCCTATTTTTCTTCACGCCAATCCGCTCATAGTCATAACTATAATCCCACCATAACGTCACGCCTTGATGCGTGACTAACTCTTGCAACACCTCAAGCACGCAAAGCGTGTTTTTCGGTGCTTTATCAAACGCTTGGAGGTTATACCCCGCCTTATAGCGTTTCTTCGGTTTTAACCGAAGTTCATGAATAAATGAAATGGCATTTCCAAGTTCTAAAAAAGAATACGCATGTTGCAGCTGATGGTAGGCAAACACATCACCTGTTAGCCTTAAGGCCATAAGTGCCTTCTCAAGCGAACCCGCTTGCAAGTAGTTGCATGCTAGGCCGTAGCCAAGCTCGGCCAGATAAAAATTCGATACGCCACAATCTAAAACTTCGATGTGGTGGTTACATATTAAAGGCCCATCAAATGTGACAATGAGACTCTTTTGGTTTCCACTGAGTTGGTAAAAGGTTTGAGGGGCGTTGTAGCAAAACCCTTCCGAAACCACCAAATAGTCATGATTCTCTATTTGTAACGCAATGGGTTTACTACGTTTTAGTGTTGTGAATAGGTCAACCAGTAAAGTTTTATAATCTTTGATAAAATCAATGTGATTAAACAAGCCCGACCCACTTCTTTGAACAAGATCGATTAATAAGTCTCGATCATAGCCTGTTCCAAATCCAATGGCATTAAAGATAATGTTTTTCTCTTTAAATTGTTGGGCTAACGTTTGACAGCGACTTACTTCTTCTTCAATGGACCAATGTTTTGGAACCGCCTCGCCATCACTTAAAAGGATGAGATGTTGTTGGTCCACATGGGGTTCAAACTTATTTATATAATCAAAAGCGGTGCTTAAAGCTTCTGAAAAAATCGTATTTTCTCGCGTGTATACTTCCTTCTCAATCACCTCAAAAACGCACGCGTCTTCAAATGATTGTGTATCGCAAGGGATGCCGCACAAGATAGGATACGTTTGGTCATGATGCGAGTACAGGATAATGGTGACGAGATTACCTTTTCGACTTTTTAAAGCATTTAGGGTTGTGATTAGGGTTTGTTTTAATTGATTGATATAGAGGTCCATGCTTTTTGAAACGTCGATGAGGAGTATGTGATGGGTTAATGTTTGTTTTTTTGTTTTTTGAATGGCTACTTCATAAAAGGTCGCTCTTTTGGTTTCACTTGGTGAAAGATTGACTTCTTTTTCTCCGAGATAAGTGATGTTGATATTTTGTTTAGTTGAATTCATAGGCCCTCCTCATAAATTTGCATTATTACATGTATATGAGGGGGTGTTTTAGTTTATGATTTGTGCCGTGACGGGCAACACTTTATCGTGTATAATGAGGTCATAATCTTTTGAAAGGATGGTGTTTTCATTGAATTTTACAGCCATCGACTTTGAAACTGCCAACGAACAACGACATAGTCCGTGTTCACTCGGGATTACGGTTGTTCGAAACGGGAAAATTGTAGAAGAAAAATACTGGTTAATTAAGCCACACGAGATGCGATTTACGCCAATGAATATTATGATTCATAACATTCGCCCGGATGATGTGAAACATGAATTGGAATTTGATGCGTTATGGCCTGAAATTTTACCTTATCTTAATAATCAATTAGTGGTTGCTCACAATGCGTCATTTGATATGAGTGTCTTGCGTAAAACACTTGATTTGTATGACCTTGAGTATCCAAAATTTGATTATTTATGTACGATGATTATGTCGCGCAATTATTTTAACTATTTACCAAACGCTAAATTGAATACTGTCAATCATCATTTAGGACTTGAGTTTAATCACCATCACGCGGGAAGTGATGCGTATGCTTGCGCAAATATCTTACTTAAAATTAGTGAAGAGTTACAAACCTTTGATTTAGGACACATTACCGCTGCCGCTGGGGTTAAAGTTGGGAGAGTCTACCCAGGTGGTTACACTTCAGCCTCAACACTTGGAAAAGCGAAAACATCAGCGCGCATCAATGCCCCTGAGACTGATATTTTTACCATTAATCAAAGCAGTAGTCATTATTTCAAAGGCAAAACGGTTGTCTTTACAGGCGGACTTAAACGCTACACCCGATCACAAGCGACACAAATCATTGGTCAACTCGGTGGAACTGTTGGCAGTTCCGTGACACGCAAAACAAACATTTTAATCACCGCTGCAAAAGACCTTCATTTATTGTCCTCACATCAAATGAGTACCAAACTGAAAAAAGCCATTGAACTCACGTACAAAGGCCAAGAAATTGAATTTATGAATGAAGAACAATTTTTGAATTATTTAAAATAAGATGCAAAAAAGTTAGCAAATCATTGCTAACTTTTTTTATTGTGTTTTTCTAACACGTTTCTTCAGGATGGTCTTATCGCAAACTAATACTTTATAAATTCAACCATTTTTCCAAGCAATTGCAGCTCTTGCCTTAATTCTTCAAGCACGCGTAACTTAATACTTAATTCTTT
>DNGE01000173.1:22274-45211 GCA_003486705.1 Bacillota bacterium | reverse complement strand
CGAATCTCTTTTAAGATTTCAGAACATCCTTTAATCGTTAGAACGCCTTCTGTCACTAAATCAATTCCTTTAATATGAGCAATGGGTGGAATCGTTGGATCGATATAATCAAAACTTGTTTCAATATCGCGGCCAATTTGTCGTGAAACGATATTAGCGGCTGTTCCACCACAAATGACTTTCTTCCCATTGCTTTTCATTAAATCATGGACGATTTCAGCATCTTGACTCGGGTTTTGAGGTGGTCCAGAAAATAAGGTCACAACTTTTGGCTTAATGACTTTCATACAAACGACTGTCGTATCATCCCCCGGCTTTGCTACATAAAGATCTGAGCAGACTTGTAATAAGAGTTGGCAAATCTCAGTAGCTGAAAGTGACTCATCCACAACAGATTCTAAAAACTTAGCAACTTCTGGCCAACTCCACCCTAAATTTAAGACTGTGCCAACGCCGGCATGAATGACCCCATCACTTGTAAACACTAAGGTATCTTCAGCATGAAGCTTAAACCGTGTTTCTTTAATTTTGCGACCGTTGACAATGCGTTCAGAACTGTATAAGTTTGAGATTTTTCCATCACGTAAGAAAAACAAACTCGGATTATCAAATTCAACCGCATACACTTGATCTTGGTCATCGACCTTAACAATCGTAAACGTTGAATAGGCGAGTTGTCGAACTTGACACATCGGTAATGTATGAATGATGGTATCGACAACTTCATCAATTGATAATCCTTCTTTTAACATGGTAATCGCAATTTTTGAGGTTAGGGTCGCTAAAATATTAGCTTTAACCCCGCTTCCTAACCCATCCGATAACACGGCGATGACGCCGTTATGATCACGAAAGAATTCAACTTTGTCTCCACAAAGTTCTTCCCCTACTTTATTTAAACTTCCGTTTGCAAAATCAACAAAATATTTCATTACGACTCAACCTCATTTTCTTCAATCAGGTTTTTAAGTCTTGTTAAGGTTACTTTTGTTTCCGCTGTCGTCTCTCCAAGAAGACTTGCTATTTCTTGCGCCACAACCATTTGCTTATTAATGACTTCTTGCGCCATATGAATGGCATTAATTTTAAGGTGCTGCATTTTTTGTTGTTGTAATAGTTGTTTGGAAATATCATTTAATATACACATCATGACATCTTGTTGTTCAAGATACATAATACTTTGAATCAACGTCGTCATTTGATTATTTAATTCAATTCGTTCTCCTAAAACACTTTGCTTTTCACTTATTACCGTCTCAAATCGTTCTGAATCAAGGATTGCGTTAATTGGCAACCCAATTGCTTTATCTTTTTTAATCTCAAAAAAGGCTTCCGCTGCAGGATTAAAATCAATAATTTCAAGTGACTCATTTACTACTATAATCATGCTCGGGGTCACATCAAATAAAACATGCGAATATGTTTCAGCTTTTTGCTTCATATACGGTAAACACATAGACGGTTCAGCCATTTTATTATACACAGCAATGGCTTTTTCACGGCAGGTTTTATACCCGCAACTGCCACAGTTTAATTCATCTTCTTTTTTATATTTTCCAATGTGATTTAAAATACGTTCAATATCTGACTCACTTGGCATTAGCATCTCAGCATACAACGGTGAGAAATATTTATAGACGGAGATTTTATGGTCTTTGTTCTTGATTGCGGGATGGTTTATTGCTTCAATCTTATTGGCATGCTTACGTATTTTTAATTGACGCTCAAACACTGTACTTTTCTCACATCCAATAGCCGGGCCACCCACGCAACTATGACGACACGCACTCATTTCAAACAAGGTGTTATTAAACTGACCTGCATCAATTCCTTCAATAGCAGCGATACAATCTGAAATCCCATCTACACTTATGATATCAATGCGCTCTGCTTTTTTATGAAATCCTTTTGTGATGCCACCTCGGATAGGATAGTGTAAATGCTCAGACCCGCATTCCTCTAACGGTGTTTCATCAAGTTCGTGCAACTCAATTTTCTCTTCGTTTAACCATTGCTTTAATTCTTCAAATGTTAACACAGCATCAACGGCTTGTTCTGAAGCCGCTTCTACTTTTTTAGATAAGCACGGGCCAATAAAAACAACGAATGTCTTTTGTCCATATCGTTCTTTTAATAGTCTTGCATGGCAACTCATAGGTGAGATAACGGGTAATAAGTACGGTAAGGTTTGGGGGTAATGCTTTTGAATTAACAAATTTACCGTCGGACAGCAACTCGTTATATAGCAAGAATCAATCATTTGATGATAATACATTTCATATTGTTGTGTCACTGCTTTAGCACCCACCACGGTTTCTTCTATATAATCAAACCCTAACTGTTTTAAAGCCGTTCCAAGTTTTGTGGCCTCATCATCAAAAAGTGAGACATAAGTTGGTGCTAATGAGACCGCCACTTTTTGATCTGTTTTAATAAATCGTTTAACTTTCTCAAGTTCACTTTCAATTTCTTTTAAGTTTTGCGGACAAGCTTTTAAACATAGCCCACACCCAATACATCGTGCATCTAAAATAATTGCCTGTTCTTTTTTAATTTTAATAGCTTGAACAGGACAGACTCGCACACAGGCATAACAATTTTGACATCGTCCTTCTGCAAAATTTATAACCCCCACTAGACTCCCCCCTTACAACATCGGCATAATTTGTTGTTCAAATTGTTGATGTAAACTTTTAGGTGAGACACCGATAATTTGTTGATCTGGTAATCTAACCGACACAGCCTTCGTACAATGTCCCAGACAAAAAGCGGCTCTCAACTCCAATTTTTCTTCTAAATTCTTATCTTTTATTAATTGTTGAAACTGTTGAATGACTTCATACGAACCTTTTAAATGACATGAACTCCCCACACAGATTTCTACTGTCTTCATCCTTCTCACCTCAATTATTAACTTTTATGTATAGTGTATCAGTGAAGCTAATACAATGTTGTCGAAAAACATGAGTTTGTGAACTATTTTTAAGCAGTCCCACTTTCTTGACGTAGGCAAGAAGTAACTAAACTGACATATTCTAAACTGTTATGCGCTCATTAAGAAATCTAAAATAATAGGGATTAAAATAATCGCTAACGTTCCTGTTAGTCCAATTGAAGCACTACTACTTGCCCCTTCCGTTTCCCCCATCTCCATTGCTTTAGTTGTTCCAATAGCATGCGCTGCCGCGCCGATTCCAACACCTTTTGCAATTTTATTTTTCGTAGGATACAGTCGGAACACAATTGGTGCCATAATAGCTCCCATTACGCCTGTAATCACAACAAAAATAGTGGTCACGGATGGCGTTCCATTAATGAGATTACTAAGTGAAATTGCCATTGGTGTTGTTATCGATTTAGGTATAATAGATAATAACAAGTCATCTTCTACGGATAATAAACGACCTAAACAATAGGTCAAAACAGTCCCTATAAAAATCCCGCTACAAATGCCAATCATAATTGGAATTAGGTTTTGTTTAATATGATTCCACTGACGATACATCGGAATGGCTAACACGATGGTTAACGGTGATAAGAAGTAAGTCAAAACATTTCCACCGATTTGATATTGCTTCAATGGGATATTGAACACCACTAAACAGACGATGATTAAAGCAACTGCCATTAATAACGGATTAACAAGACTGGATTTTAATTTTTTTGATAAGTTTACCCCCATATTAAACGCAAGAATAGTTAAAAGAATGCCAAAAATCGGTGTTTCAAAGACATTATACATGTTTTTGACCTCCTTTTTTTGACATCGACATTAATTTATCCGTCACAAAAGTCGTGGATACCATCACGATTGGAGTCACAATCAAGGTGATAATAAATAGTAAGGCCCAATCTCCATTAATGGTTTGCGCAACTAAGTTAACAGCTAACGGAATAAAAAACAATGCCATGTGGTCTAGGAAAAACTGACTCAACTCTTTAATTTGTGACTCCTTTATAACCTCCGTTAATAAACAGGTAAATAAGATAAACATACCTAAAATATTGCCCGGTATAAAAAAGATGGGCGATAACCACATGCTTAAATATTCACCTATTGCCCAAATAAATAATATAAGACACATTTGTTTCATATATTTCATATTCTCAAAACCTCTCTTCAAAACGTTTAGCCTATGATAACATTATATTTTCTTCCCTATAAAAACTATTCCATTTATAAACGCTTTACCTTTACAATGTCTTACGACCCTCCTTTTATTTCCGTCATATAAAAAAAATTGTCGCATCGTTGTTAATCAAATCAGGTGTTTAGCTCAAAATATAAAAAAACCTCAGCAGATGACACTTAAGGCTTCATCTAACTGAGGTTTTTTAACTTTTAGTTTAATTCATCTAACAATCCATATTCTAATACATAATCTTCAAACACCCAATTTTTTTCATAAATCTCTGTTGCAGCTTCGACCCCTACGTAGCGAAGATGCCAGGGTTCATAAGTATACCCCATCTCTAAACTTTGTTCCGATGGATAACGAATAATAAATCCAAAACGATGTGCATTTGCTGCTAACCAACTACTTTCAGCTGATTTCCCAAAGTCTTCAGAATAAGTCGATCCCTCTCCTGGGATGGTAACATCAATGGCGAGACCCGTTTGATGTTCACTGTGACCAGGTCTTATGCTGACTTTATCTGCATACGTCAATCCCTCTGATTTTTTATATTTATTATAGTCGGTCTTTTGGGTTTCATAAGATTGGAACCCACAGCGAACCATTAGTTGGAAACCTTGTTCATCCTTAGCTGCATCAAATAATTGTTTTGTGGCATCTGCCGCTTCTTTTCTTAAGTAATTAGATTCGGTAAGCGAACTTAAATGATACAGTGGGACATTTAATAAGACTAAATCATCCGGCTTATAGGTTGATGGCAGGACATAATTCGGATTAACAAACGTAAACTGATCCTCTCTAACAGGGGTTGAAACAATATCTAAATAAAAATTGTTTTTGACATTTTGATATTTTACATATTGAATCGCATAAGTAGCCGATGTATTTTTAGACTGCGTTAACACCTCACTGTAGGCAGGCATTTCATACGCATCAAATTGACTGACCATCATAAGTTCCATCGCCACTTCAGGATTTAAATCCACGGTTGCCATAACTGTTAATTCTGGCACTGAGAATTGATCATAAAGTTGAGAGATTTCATTTTTTGTATATCCTTTTTGGCTTAAAACGAGCATGGTTTCCGTTTGGAACTGATTCACCTGCTTCACCACATCGTTTAAACTTAACTCGGTAAATCGTTCTTGATATGTCGTGTATTGGACGAGTTGTTGAATATGCTCCCCTGTTAAGGAAGCAAAAGTTAATAAGGATTCAATACTTGTTACATCTTCATTTTGAATATATTGAATGACTTGTGGGGTTAATAGCCACTGATCAATTGTTTCCGTAGAATAGCCCAGATTTTTTAATTTGGGGTAGATGAGTGTCTCGCTAATATAATCTAAAAATACAATCTGAGTTGGTTTTAATTCGGTGTATTGTGTTGATAACGTAATGTAGTGATCAAATTTCTTGATATCAAAATTTTCTGCTAAGATAAAATCGATATAATCTGAATATCTTTCATCTGATGACGTAGTATTTGTTAGCATGAGAAGTGGTTCAACTAATTCAGGCTTTTCTTTCTTAATCAAATGAATATCTTGTTGTGAATACCCTAAAAGACTTAATGCCATTTCATCACTAACTTGTACGGAATAATAATATAGTCCTAAAACAAATAATCCAACGATTCCAAGTGGCACTAACCATTTTTCTATCATCTACATCATCCCCTAACTTCATTTTTACTTAGTATTTCCATCTTTTTTATTTATAAACCACCTTAGGAAATTTTTTCTTTTTCTTTGTAACATCTAGTGATTAGCGCTCAGAAATTTTTAGCTTACCTTACATTGTGCGTTATATTCTATTCGATTGCTTAAATAATCCTCATTTATTTTTTAAATTCTTTCATTATTAGGTGAATTTCATAACACCAAATGCCCTTTAATATCATAAATTATTAATGTACCTGGGAGGTGAAGTTATGAGTTGTTGTGAATCTACTACTCAAGCAACAAGCACAACATCAACAAATACAGTAACAAATTGTATTGTTGATACAGTTAAATTTATTTATCGTCTTCAAAAAGCTGTTATTCCTACAGAAGTTGGATGTTCATCATGTAACAATCCTATTCTTGGAGAAACATCACGAGCAAATACGCGCCCATTTATTTTATACTTACCAAATGGTGAACCTTTTGAACTAGCGTGCATGTGTGATACGCAAATGACATCAATTCCAGTATTCCGTGTTGAAAGTATAACTGGAAACTGTGCTGTCTTAAGAGCTTTAGTTCCTGTACGTCCATGTGGAAATGGTGAAGAATTTGGATTCGTAAATGCTTTCGCTCCTTCAAGAACATGTTGTACAGTGGATTTAACTAAATTTATTGGTATTCAATGTTTAGATGATTGTTTTATCCCACTTGATATTTGCAATTAATACAAAGAATATGAAATAAACCATAAAAGAGGGATTCCCTCTTTTTGTATTTTATCCCCTCCTTACATGACATTAGACTATACACAATTAACACACAGACATACATTGATAGTGTAAGTAGGAGGTGAATGACATGACTAAAATTAACAATTCATCAACTTGTTGCATCCATTATGAACCCAAAAAAGAACCGCTTCATGGATGCGTCCTTGATATTGTTAAACACATAAATAAACTACAACTTGAGGCGATTAACACGAAAACTTGTGATAATAACTGTACTAAGCCTTACTTAGGAAGTACAGGCTTAGTTAACACAAGACCGATTATCCTATACACAGAAAGTGGTGCTCCATTTGAGCTTGCTTACTTTAATGAAGTTGGGATTATTCCTGCACCTATCTTTCGCGTAGAAGATGTCAAAGGTAACTGTGCTGTTTTAAGAGCCTTAGGTGTGATTTCGCATAAAAAACCTTGTGAAGAAGACGTTTCGAACAATTACCAAACCATACCGTGCCATTTATTAGTACCCACAAACCAATGTTGCACCGTAGACTTAACACGATTCATTGGCATTCAATGTTTAGATGATATACATTTACAATTACATCATCATTCATGTCGATAAACAAAAAGGAGCTGACGCTCCTTTTTAACTGTCAACTTAAAAAGCAGTTCTAGCTCTGCTTTAATATATCCATTCATTTAAGCGTTATTCATTAATAAATTAGGTATTATCGCCTAAAGAATTGTTACTCACCGATTTAACTTAAAAAATCCGCCTTTTAAAAGAAAAGGCGGATTTTTTAAGTATTATAATTGTAAGATTCTAATTCCTTCAATATGAGCAAACGTCAACTCTGTTTCATTATCCATAAAATCTTCTAGTAAGATACTATTTTCACTCATTGAGGTAATTTTCCCTGTTATTTGTTGGCCTGCTGATGTCACCACTTGCACAACAGGTGCTTTCATCATTAACGGTCTTTCAACTAACTCTCGAATAAACGAAATAGTTTCTAGCTTATCCTCATCGATAAAACTGTCGATGACTTCTTCTTGAACTTCATCTTCAACCACGACTTGAACTTCTACTTGATCCATAGCTAACACATGTTGTTCTAAATCCACAGGTTCCCAAGTATCTGTCGAGAAGAAATTAATATATTGTGTTTCCTCATAAACATTTTCAACTTCCTCTTCACGAGGACCCCCTACTTCATCCACAATAATATTCACTGTTTCGTAAGCACTTAAATCAAATGAAAAATCCGACGCATTTTCTTTACTAAATTGATTTTCGACTTGATTCATTTCCTCTAATACAACATCATCTTTTTTATTCGAATCAAACGTATGAACAAAACTAGAGCTGACAATATCTTTTTGTTGTGGCTTCGGTGTTTTATAAATGGTTTGTTCCTCAATTTCACAGCCTTTAAATGAAGTATCAACAAATAAAACCGGCCCCTTCTCAACTCTTTTAGCCATAATAACCCTCCTTATAAAAAACTTATACTATAATCTATGCATATCCTATTTAAATAGTCACGTCTAGGAAAAATAATTCGATTCAAATACCTAAATTTGTATTTTTCTGCTACATTCAAGCACCTCACACAAATTATTCATACTTTCTCGCTTATAAAGTTGGCAACTTTCTGATAGAATTATACTATACACAATTTTTATTAGGTGGTTTGATATATGAATGATATTCTAAATAAATTTAAAATTCTCCTTTATAATCCTATTATTGTTTACTTATTTCTTCTCATTGGAATTAGCTTGCTCGCAATTTCCTCATCGATTCCATTAACCGGAATTCAATACGATAACCCAGAAAGTTTCGTCTTTAAACAAATCATGTTTTACGGACTCGGATTTATCTGTACCATCGGCGTTGTCATTATGGGTAATGATCGCATTCGAGCCATGAGATGGTGGATTTATGGTTTCTGTATGATTCCGTTATTCGGACTTGTGATTCATAAATATACCCCGATTAACATTCCATTTGCACATGAAGTAAACGGTGCAACCGCTTGGTACTTAATTAAAGGAATCGGAACGATTCAGCCTGCTGAGTTTATGAAAATCGCTATCTTGCTCGTTGTCGCCGATATTATTCAAAATCACAATGAGGTGTTTTTACATCAAAATCGAAATGTAAGAACAGACTTCATCTTATTACTAAAAATAATGGCAGCCATCTTGCCGCCATCATTATTAATTTTTATCCAACCGGATTCTGGGATCGTGTTAATCATCTTAGCCTTTGTTGCCTTTATGATTTTTGCATCGGGTATAAAATGGCGTTATATTTTTAGCGTTGCCGGTATTCTCGTTGTCGTTGTGTCAGTTTTCATTACCTTAGTCGCCTATGCGCCAGATTTTTTAATGAACACCCTAGGTGTTGCCCCTTATAAACTGAGCCGTTTCATGGGTTGGTTTGATCCCTTTGGGACGATTCAGCAACAAGGTCACCAACTCGCGCTTGGATTACTCGCCATTGGTTCTGGTAATTTAGTGGGTAATGGCTTTCAAAGTGGGCTTCAGTTTTTCCCTGAGCCACACACCGACTTTATCTTTGCCGTGATTGGCATGGACTTTGGCTTAATTGGAACCGTCGCTACGGTTGTCACTTGTTTATTATTTGACTATGAAATCTTAAATGTTGCCGTTTTAAATCGTAACCATTATAGTTCATACGTTTGTATTGGAATATTTGGAATGCTTTTATTCCAACAAATTCAAAATATCGGGATGACCATTGGCTTACTACCCATCACAGGTGTTACCCTGCCGTTTATTAGTTACGGAGGAAGTTCTTCACTTTCCTACATGATTTTATTCGGTCTCGTCCTCTCCGGTTATATTGAAGGCATTAAGATCAAACATCAAGAAGTCGACTATTATGAACATACGTTATACTTAAAAACAAAAGCGTATATTAAACCTGAACATTATAATAAAAAGCAATAAAAAAACTGCCCGAGGGCAGTTTTTTTTATGACTCATCAAAGTCACTCAACGTATAGTCAATATAGCGTTGCACTTTTAAGAAATAAACACGACACTTCAATGGTTTAGTAGGATATAGCGCCGCAATCGCTTTTGAATAATACTTCATTTGCACATAGTAGCGTTGTTTTAATTCGCTATATTGGGCATCAAAGTCTTTTACGTAATCGGTTTTATAATCGACAATCCAGACTTCATTTTCAAATTCAGCTAATAAATCAAGTACCCCTTGTAATAAAATATCTGACTGTTCATGCTCATCCACTTGAACCAACGTCATAAATGGAACCTCTTTTTTTACAACTAATGCGTCTACAAGCGCGCTATATAATGAGGATTGCGTAAATGCCAAGATATTTTTCAAATCTAACGCTTCACTAATCTCTTTGCTTAAGATTTCTTTTTGAACTAACTCATCTCTTAAAGACGTTAACGTTTCTAACGTATGTTGCGTTGAAACCGGTAAGTGTTGCATAAAATTATGCACAGCAGTTCCGACTTCTGTCCCACTATTTTGCTTCGCCTTCATAAAGCTTGGACGGTCATACACAACAGTTTCGGTGGGTTTTGGAATCCCTTTAAACAACTCGGTTGTTTCATCCACTTTCCGCTCTGAAACAGACTGTTTCGCTTTAATATCAACGAGTGGTGCAAAATCATAGCTTGGGTTAAAGATAGCGTTCAAATCAACTGAAGGAGCAAGCTTTTGCTCTATTTCGATTTCCTCTAAATTCAAGTGTGCCTCTTCAAACGCCTGAACGATTTTAATTTTCCATTGGCTCTCATCAAATAATAGCGCGCCTTGTTGTTCTAAATAAGGATTTACCTCATCAAATTTGGTACAATGTCGCAACACAGACGGAAGAATAAAATCAGCATACGTCTTCGATTTTTGACGGAATGTATCAGGTAATAACCACTCTTTATGCGTGATGACCTCTACGTATTTCTTAAAGGCCTTTTCGACATCAAACACCCCGGTAAAAATGAGCTTTGACTTCGCTCGCGTCATGGCCACGTACAACAAACGCATCTCTTCAGCTAACATCTCTTCATGAATTTTTTGAGCGATCAACGACTGAGCAATCGTTTTTTGACGCAAACGCAAAATAGGATCAATGTATTTCACAGCAATTCCATACTTTTTATGCGTAATATATTTTCCCATTTCATCACTTTCATTAAACTGCTTATGAATGTGCGCCACAAACACAATCGGGAACTCAAGTCCTTTTGATTTATGAATCGACATAATGCGGACGACATTTTCATTCGCCGTTACCGTCTTCGCTTTGGCAAAATGCTTATTTAACACTTTCATGCGCTCAATGTATTTCACAAAGCCAAAGACCCCTTTTTTACTCATGCTTTCATAAGCTAAGGCCTTGTCATAAAACACATCTAAATTCGCCTTTCGAAGATAACCGTGCGGCAGCCCCACCACAAAATCATAATACATCGTCACTTCATAAATTTTACGAATGAGCTCCGTTAATGACGTGTGGCGTGCTAAATATCTAAACTCTTCCAACTGCGATAGAAAGGCCTTCACTTTTTGCTTTAACGCCACATCTTCTCCTACGTGTTCATATTGAAGAACCGCTTGATAAAAATACGTAGCCCTCGTAGATGTTTTAACCACAGCCAACTCACGCTCAGAGAAGAAATACATAGGCGAACGCATCACACCCGCTAATGGAATATCTTGGTACGGATTATCAATAATACTTAACATCGAAATCAAGTTAATAATTTCAATCGAATCAAATAAGTCGGTATTTTGCTCGGTAAACAATGGAATCTCATATTGGCGAAACACATCTTGAAACACGGTCACACTTGGTAGTGAGCGCATTAATATCACAATATCTTGATACGTTATCGGTTTATACTCGCCACTTTTACGATCATATAATAACTGATTCGATTCAACTAAGGCTTTAATACTTTTCGCCATATGATGCGCCTCAAATTCAACTTTATCAAGCTCCGGCTCATCTTCTTTTAATTGTTTTCGATCAATTAAATGGACCTCCGTGGCGTGAAACGCATCGTACGGCTCATTTAAAACCCCAAGCTTTAATTGTGCCGCTTCATCATAGTTAATCTCACCGACTAACTCATCCATGATTTGTTTAAAAATATAGTTCGTACTGTCTAGCACTGACGTATGCGAGCGGTAGTTTCGCATTAAATCTATTTTATGTCCGATTGATTCATCTTGCTGGAACGTGTGATATTTATGTTGAAAGATACTCGGTTCGGCTAAACGGAAACGATAAATCGATTGCTTAACATCCCCAACCATAAAGACTGGAATCTTTGGCTTTACAATGGTCGCAATCGCATTAATGATATACTCTTGCATCGAGTTTGTATCTTGATATTCATCGACCATAATTTCTTTTAACGACTGTGCAATTTCAATCGCAACATCAGTTGGTTTATCATCTTGCACTAATAGCGTTAACGTATTCCACTCTAAATCTGAGAAATCTAACACCTGTTTTTCAAGTTTCATCGCACTAAAATCATCATGAAAACGAGAAATTAATGACACTAATGCCTGAAGAAGTTCCTTACTTTTAGCAAAGTGTTGTCTGTGTGTGTCTGTTGAATAAAGGAAGTATTTCTTTTGCAACCCTGAAACTAACTCTTTATAGGCATCTCGTTTATCTTTACTTAAATCATGCTGTTCTCTGTCATACAAGTTTTTATTAAATCTAGGAAACGTTTCAAACTTAACGAAAGCAAAGGCTTGACGAATGTCTTCATAACTTCCATTAAGCGTTTCAATTAAGCGTTCATGAATGGCTACATCCAATGCATAGCCATCACTCACATATTTATGAACCGTCCCTGACATCTCCGCCAATCGTGCCAATTCATAAGCTTCATCTAACAATGCTTTGGCATCCTTTAACGCGAGCTTTACAGGTGCTATCATTTCATTAAAATAAGCCCATGAACTTAAGTCAACTTCATCCCATTCATACAATGCATCTAACGACTTTAACCAATCAAACATGTTAGGATTAGAACGTGCTAATTCATATATCTTTATGATCATCGTTTTTAATTCTTCATCATGACGATCATTATTAAAACACGCGGCAAGTAATTCAAATGAGGCTTCTTCACTTTCAGACAACTCATTAAAAATAGCTTCAATCACATCATCTTGAATCATACTCACTTCAATATCATCTGCAATTTTAAATACCGGATCAATTTGAAGTAAGTAATAATAGCGTTTAATTAATTTATTACAAAACGAGTGAAACGTTGAAATGTTCGCTTGCGAGACTTTTGTTAACTGCTTCGCAATCACCGGATGGTCGGGTTGCTCGATCATTTCTTTTTCTAAACGCGAACGTACACGTTGTTTCATCTCTGCCGCAGCGGCTTCCGTAAAAGTTAAGACGAGCAACTCATCAACCGATACGCCATCGCGTAAGACTTTTTGAATAATTCGTTCAACTAAAACAGCGGTTTTCCCAGAACCGGCACCGGCTGAGATTAATAAGTCCGTATCTTTACGATAAATAGCTTCCCATTGCTCATCGTTCCACTGAGCATCAGCAGGCTTCTGAGGAATTTGACTCATTACGCTTCCCCCTCTTCATTTGGATTCATCAGTTCCTTCATCGCATCTAATGCGACATCAGCACTTAATTTCGGTAATTGTCGTTTTTGATTTCCGAGGAAATCAGGGTCATATTGACAAATTTCACGGTATTGGCAATACGAACAAGCTTTAACTTTCTCATGCATGACCGGATTAATACTCACTTGTCCTTCAATCATGCGATTTGCCGCTTCTTCAATGGAATAGTTCGCATAATCACGTAAAAGGTCAACGGTGTCACTTGTAATGATAGACGCCCCTTTGGCGAAGTCTCCATCCTTTTTAATTTTAACAGGGACAATATCGCTATTTAACTGACTCTCGAGTCGAATATCACTCAAATGAGCGACTGAATGATCCGCAGGTAAATAACCTGTCATTTTGTATTTTTTCATTTGTTCGTCATTTAATTTCTCTTGAATTGATTCACTTTTTAAGATATCCGCCGCATTTTCATCAATCATCGGACGGTGAACGTGGAAGTACAACATCCCCCCAATATCAGCCGGCATTTTAATTAATTGTAATGCATTAGAAATCGTGACATCTAAATATGTTAATAGCTGTAACGATAAGCCGTAATATACTTCGTCTAACTCAAATTTCTTTTCACTTGATTTATAATCCACGACACGTAAATAGGCTTCCTGACGTTCTTCATCTTTCGCTATATCAATACGATCAATGACACCTCTTAAAGCAAGTTCAAAGCCGTTTGGTAATGACTTCTTTTTCAACTTAATACCTTGTCCTACATTCGTTGAAAACGGCAACTCAAAGAATAATGGTTTAAACTCACTATGTTTTCCTTGATATTTTAATCCAACTAGCGTCTTATAAACCACTTGAACTAATTTTTCTTTTAACATCATCATACGACGATTTTGCTTTAAAATTTTGTACAATAATTTTTCACTTAACTCATCAGCTGTTAGTTGTGATAAGGTTAAACATTCATCAAGCGTTAAATCTGCAAACGTTCGATTTTCTTTTTTTATCAGTTCCGCTATCCGTTTTAACGATTCATGATAAAGTTCTCCGATTTGTGGTAAATCAACTTTATATAGTTCACGCTCTTTTAATAAGAGGCCATATCGAACATAATGTGCAAACTCACATTTATTAAACAACTCAATTCGAGACACACTCGCTGTGATTTCAGATCCATACATCTCTTTTGTTGTTTTTAAATCAAGGGCTTCGACTGAATTATCATAATGCAAAATGTTTTTCACCATGGCACTTAATAGGGGGCGCTCTGTTTCGTAATAATTGAGTATCGGTTCATAGTACGTTTGTAAATCGGGATTTTCCTTTAATGCTGTAATCAGTTTTGGAACAGATTGCTCAACTGTTGTTAATTGATCGTACACACTTTCGTGATGATAACGTGAAATATGCGACACTTTTGACGTTGGAAACATCTCTTTTAGCTGTGAGTATAAATGCGATGCTAAATATTCTTTTCCTTCATCATCACTACTTACATACGATAACGTTAACGTTTCTTTCGGTGACGTTAATACTGTATATAAGATAAACAATTCATCTTCAAGTGTTTGTTGTAAAGAAGGGGCTAGTTCAATCCCTATTTCTTTTAACTGTTCACGTTCAACCTCACTTAATAAACTACTTTCAGTCGGGATTTTTGGTACTTGTCCTTCGTTAACCCCAATGACAAAGGCATGACGAATCCCAAACTGATTCGGGTGATTTAAATCTTGGGCTAATTGATATCGCGCACGTTTGCACTCTCCAATATACACTTGATCCAATCGCGGCGGCACGGTTGCGTATTCCATCTCTTCAAGTCCAGCTTTTAACACCGTACTAAAATCTTCAAACGAAACAGCTTCATCTTTACCTATTTCAACGATTTGCTCAAAAAACGTGATAAGCTTCGTCCAAACTTGTTGATGCTGTTTCACTGATTTTAAGTCGTGACGCTCACTGGCATACTCTTCTAAATAATGAAGTTTTTGCGGCACTTGAAGGGTTTCTAAAAAGCTAAATAAAACTTCACAACATGCCACATACGTTTCTGCTTTTTTTAACGCCTGTTCTAACGGTAGTAACGTTGATACAATTTGTTCTTTTAATCGATTTAATAAATCTTCAACTTGCTGATCTTCGTCTGTTTTAGCAACACCACGATTTAAACCTAAATAGCGATTATATTCGAAACCTTGATCAGACAACCAATGTTTTTTCATAATATTACGTGATAAACAGTAATTCTCTAACACATCTAAGTCTTTTTGATATTGTTGAAATGCCAACATATAATGCTTTGCCGATTTAATCTGCGAGACATCCATAAGCAAACCTGTTTTTAAAATCGTAAACAGTGATTCATAACGCCATTGATTTAAAATCGCATCACTTAGATGATACAGAAGTGTCATCATGGGATGATGAATCATTTTTTCTGAATAATCTAAAAAGATTGGAATATTAAATTTCGGGAAAATAGTATTAAACAATTCATAATACGCTCCCCCATCGTTTGTATAGATTGCTATATCACTGTAAGCTGCCCCTTGTTCATGAACAAGTTTATAAATACGATTTCCAAGCTCTTCTACTTCTAAGCGACGATTCGGTGCTTGGAAAAACTCAACACCCAACGCTTGTGTTGGCACTGTTGGACGTGTTAAGTAATATTTCTCTAAATGTTTAAGCGCGCTTGACGTTTTAAATCGTGGTAAGTTCTCTTCTTTTAAAACATCAATCTCATACTTTAATTGGTGTTCATTCATCAAGGTTGTTAGGCGGTTAAACGTTCGTCTAGGCATCTCAAAATGACTTGCAACATCATCTTGGTCATGCGTCAAAACAACCGTTACCGACTTCGCTACTTTCATTAATTGAAGTAACAACAACTCCTCTTGCTTATTAAACAAGTGATACCCATCAATATAAAAATCACTTTCTTTTATCATGTCACTTTTTGATAAGCTTTCGATGAGCAACGTATAATAATCTTCACTCATCAAATACTTATTGAGCGTCAATGCTTCAAATTGTTCATACATAAACGCAATATCTTTTATTTTATTAATAGACTGCTTAGACCAATCCTGAGATAACGATTCTTCACCAACCATTGATAATAATTGATTGGGTGTCACTTGATAACTTTTAAACTCTGAAATCATTTCGCTGATTTTTTTAATAAAGCCAGGTTTATTGGCGTAATACTTAAATATCGCTAACTCATCTTTATGTTCATTCATTACTTTTTGAAGCAATAACGTCGTTCCAACTGAATCTAGATGATAACGAACAAGTCCACCTGTTTCTTGTAATACACGATACGCCAAACGATTAAAACTAACCGCTTGGACACGCATTAAACTATGACTTTCACTTTGTTTTAACAGCTGATATTCAAAATGAAAGGTCATCTGATCCGGCGTAATTACAAAGATTGGATGACCTTGTGGATTCGAATCACACGCGACTCTAATTTCATCTAAAATCTGTTTTGTTTTACCAACCCCACTACGTCCAAGTACAAATCTAATACTCATCACATTCACCTCTTATCACTTACCATTATTATTTATAATGTGAGCTTTTTTCCATTATATCACGTTTTTTTAATCTGCAAATTTTGAAGGTAATAAAAAAAGTAACCTAACGGTGGCTAGGTTACTTTTTTTGTTCACATGTATAATTGAGTGATTATTTTAAAGCATCTTTTAAAGCTTTACCAGCTTTGAATGCAGGGTATTTGCTTGCTTCGATTTCAATTGTTTCACCTGTGTGTAAGTTACGTCCTTGACGTGCAGCACGCTCGCGTACTTCGAAAGTTCCGAATCCTACTAAAGCTACTTTGTCGTCTGCTTGTAAAGCTTCTGTTACTGTATCGATATATGCAGTTAAGAATTTTTCAGCATCTTTTTTTGTTAATTCAGTTTTTTCAGCAATTTTGTCTACTAATTGAGAACGATTCATGAATATTACCTCCTAATACATTTCTTGCAAGTTAAAGTTTACCACATTGGCCATAATATGCAAACAATTATTTGAAAAAAATTGCGATAATCGTTGATTTTATCATATTTCTGAGCCTTATCCCTACTCCTTTATACATGTAACCAAACAAAAGTAAACTTCAATTACTATCATGTACGAAACAGAAATATTTTAATCAAGATAATGACCATTATTTCATTTCTTTTTTATTTTATTCCCGATTTCATCAAGATTTACTCATGTTTAACTTGAAACAGGTGGTGTTATTAGTGGTATTTCAGGATCACGAATGGCATCATTTGTTGTGGTTTATCATTCTACTAATAAGGCGTAGCCCTGAGTGATTCATGACCTTGATTCTTAAACAACATCAATCCAACCTTAGACGTGATAGTGTCTGCTTATACTCCGGTAACATCACGGGCAGTGGAACTTACAAAAACCCCCAAACTTATTAGTCGGGGGTTTGATTGATTAAAGCATGATGGCAATTAATCCACCGCTACCTTCATTAACAATTTTAATTAATGTTTCTTGTAATTTATGACGCGCATTTTCTGGCATTGTATATAACTTAGCAGAAATTCCGTCTTTTACAATATCACTTAAGCAACGACCGAAGATTTCAGTTTGCCAAATTGCTAATGGGTTTTTGTCTGCATCTTTTAAGATGAATTCGATTAAGTCTTTACTTTGTTGTTCTGTCCCGATAATTGGTTCAAATACTGACTCAACATCGACACGAATCATGTGAATTGATGGTGCAAGTGCTTTTAATTTAACACCATAACGTGCTCCAGCTCTTACAACTTCAGGAGTTGTTAACGTCATATCTGTTACGCAAGGCGTTGCAATACCATAACCTGTTTGTTTTACTTGTTGTAGCGCAGATGCCACTGGCTCATACTCTACTTTAATTGTTGCATAGTCTTGTAATAAGCGCATTAAATCAGCTTTATCATTAATTGGCCCAACAAGCTCTGTTAAGATTTGATCATATAGTTCATCTGGCACTTTGATTTGTAACTCAGCGAGTCCTAATCCAGCGTCTAATGCACTAATGTAGCAGTCTTCCACAACATCTTCAGCCTTTAATTCTTCAGCTAAATAGTTAATATCACGTAATTTATAAAACTCATTTACACTTTGGTTAATTAAACGTAATAAACGAGATTTTAACCAGTTATCATCAGCTAAAGCATCTACCCAAGCTGGTTTTTTGATATCTAATTCAGTTACAGGGAACTCATATAATGCTTCACGTAACACATTGAAGATATCTTTTTTCGTCATATTTTCAACACTTAATGGAAGTACAGGCACTCCATGTTCAGCTTGTAACTCATCACGTAACTCTAATACATCTTCAGTTTTTGGATGAGTTGAGTTTAACACGATAATGAATGGTTTGTTGATAGCTTTTAATTGTTCAATTACTAGCCCTTCAGCTTCTAAGTAATCTTCACGTTTAAAGTTACCAATTGATCCATCAGTTGTCATAACGATTCCAATGTGTGAATGATCTTCAATAACTTTTTGAGTTCCAATAGCAGCTGCTTCTACGAATGGAATTGGCTCATCGTACCAAGGTGTTGTCACCATGCGAGGCCCTTCCTCTGTTTCATAACCTTCTGCTGTTGGAATAACATATCCCACGCAATCGATTAATTGAACACTTGCTGTTACTTCTCCTTCAATCCCAATATTTACAGGATTGTTTGGAACGAACTTTGGTTCTGTTGTCATAATTGTTTTTCCGTTTGCACTTTGAGGTAATACGTCGATCATACGTTTTTTCACATCTTCATCGTCTACTAATGGAAGAACTAATGCTTCCATAAATTTTTTGATGAATGTAGATTTTCCCGTACGAACTGCCCCCACTACTCCGAGATAGAATTCGCCATTTGTGCGGGCAAATACGTCTCTCATCAGTTCATTTGTTTCCATATCATAAACCTCCGTCTCACTTATATTTGGTCAATATAAATGTATGATGTTAATCCCCTCATATATGAGAGAATTTTTAAAAAAACTTTTAAAAAATAATTTTTTCTCATCTAACTCAGCAGTTTTGCTTCTGTTATTATGAATTTTAGGACACGATCACTGGTATTTTGTCGATTTATCGAGTTTCGATAACCTCTCATACATCCCTTAACATGACTGGCTAATATTCATGACGAGATAGCTTTATTTCTTTTCAAGTATATGCCCTATATACGCAAACATGTCATTAAAATTTATCATTATGATATTTTTTTAAAATTACTTAATATTTAAGCACCCCTAAAGCCTGATTCCAATCAAATTCATCACAATCTAGTAAATGACGTTTAATATAAAGACTATCTGTTATAGATTAACCTATTAACAATCATACACCGGCCTGTGATATCAATACTTAAAAAGAATCCTCTCCTTATCCCGCTGCACCGACTAACTTAAAATGAACTAAAAAAAGCATTGCTTATTTCATAAGCAATGCCGACTAATTAAACATCAGATGATAATAAATTACCTTATCCTAAACACCATACAGCTTTTTAAAAAAACATCCACCTGCTTTTATATCAAAACTAAACTACAATAATTAATCTTGGCTTATTAAACGCTTCATTCCTCTCATGTTAGATCAAGACTAGGATATGTTACGCTTTTCTTATGAACATTTATTGATATAAATAATAGTTTGAGCTGTTAACACATCTTAGGCGCTTATGATTAAAAAGACTAAACCATAATACACTCGCAATTCTTCCCATCGTTAACTTATCCCCTTTAACCTCATTTTCAGACGCCATAAAAAAATTGTGATTCAAAATCCGAATCACAACTTTTTTATATTTTTACATCATCATTTTGAGAAGTTCACTCATATCTGTTGGGACTTCTCCATTTAATATCATTTGTGTTAATTGATCTTCTACTTTTGGATCAATTTTTTTACCCACCATTGCTGAGACACTTGAAATTAATGCGCGAACTTGTTTCTCGTTTTTTAAATCCATATTAGATGCTTTATCTGCGATGTTAAAGATTTCATCTTGATTAACATTCACATCTTTTGAGAATTTACCAAATATATTATCGAACATTTTTAAAACCTCCCACTTACTTAGTCAATAATAGTCTATGTACGTGGGAGGTGATATGTGCCTAAAATTTGGGCTTTTTATTTATTTTTCTACAAATTATTTTTTATTCTAGTAAAATTCTGGTTTCATTTCACGTGCCATTAATTGTTTAATTGCCGTGTTAGGATCTAACTTATTAAAGATAACTTGATAAACCGTCTCTACAATTGGCATTTCAATGTTTCTAGCTTGTGCTAATTCATACGTTGCTTGACATGTACGAACACCTTCAACAACCATGGTCATACTATCTAATGCCTCTTGTAAGTTTGATCCATTACCAATCTTATAACCAGCCTGCCAGTTACGGCTATGAACTGATGTACAAGTAACGATTAAATCACCTAATCCACTTAATCCACTAAATGTTTCAACTGAAGCTCCCATCGCCTCTCCAAGACGTTGGATTTCAACTAAACCACGTGTGATTAAAGCAGCTTTTGCGTTATCACCATAACCAAGACCAGCTAAGATTCCTGCTGCTAAAGCAATGACGTTTTTAATTGAGCCACCTACTTCAACACCAATTAAATCATCGACGCGATAAACACGGAAATATTGATTATTAAACATTGCCTGTATTTCATTTGTAATAGCACTCACCGTTGAAGCACATGTTACCGTTGTTAATGCACGTAAGATAACCTCTTCTGCATGAGATGGTCCAGATAAAGCCACAAATGCACGTAATTGATTCGGTGCAATTTCTTCTTCAACAATTTCTGAAACACGCTTATGCGTTGAAGGTTCAATTCCTTTACTTGCATTAATAATTGTTACAGGATGATCTAACACTTCATTCAATGATTTTAATACAATGCGAATAACTTTTGTCGGTACTGCTAATAACACAGTGTCTACATTGTCTAACGCCTGTTTTAAATCTGTTGTTCCTGTTAAAGTATCTGGTAATATAACGTCCGTGAAAAATTGTGAGTTCTGATGATTCTCATTAATATCATTAATAATTGTTTCATTTAAATCGTACATTAACACATCTTGTCCATTATCACATAAGACTTGTGCTAATGCAGTCCCCCAGCTTCCTGCCCCTATCACAGTAACTTTTTGAGTCATAACTTGACCTCCTTACTCTTCCTTAATCTCTACTTCTAGCTACGATATGAATTGGTGTTCCTTCAAATCCAAATGCAGCACGTAAACGATTTTCTAAATAACGCTTATAAGAGAAATGCACTAATTCAGGATCGTTAACGAAAATAACAAATGTCGGTGGTTGAACCGCAACTTGTGTTGCATAGTAGATACGTGCACGTTGTCCATTATGTGTCGGTGTTGGGTTCATCGCTACCGCATCCATAATAACATCATTTAATACATGTGTTACCACACGTTTTTTATGATTCTCAGCCGCGCGTTTTACAGGTTCAAATAACGTATGAATACGTCTTTTCGTTAAAGCTGATAAGAATACAATTTCAGCGTAATCTAAGAATGCCATATCCGTACGGATTAAGTCTTCCCACTCTTTCATTGTTTTATCATTTTTCTCAATTGCATCCCATTTGTTAACGACAATAACAACAGCACGTCCTGCTTCATGAGCATATCCAGCAATACGTTTATCTTGTTCAATTAATCCTTTAGATGCATCAATAACAATTAAACACACGTCACTTCGCTCAATTGCGCTTAACGCACGTAATACACTATATTTTTCTGTTGTTTCATACACTTTACCACGCTTACGCATTCCGGCTGTGTCGATAACAACGAATTTTTCTCCATCTTTTACGAACTCTGTATCAATCGCATCACGAGTTGTTCCAGCAATATCTGAAACGATAACGCGGTCTTCACCTAATAATGCATTCGTTAAAGATGATTTTCCAACGTTTGGACGTCCAATTAAACAGAACTTCGTTACATCTTCTTCATATTCGTTTTCTTTTTTATCCGGCATGTTCATCACGATTTGATCTAACATGTCCCCGAATCCAATCCCGTGAACGGCAGATGTAGCAATTGGATCTCCAAGACCTAATGTATAGAATTCATAAATTTGATCTTTAAAGTTAACATCATCTACTTTGTTGACGATTAAAATAACAGGTTTACTTGTTTTATATAACATATTCGCAACTTCTTGGTCAGCTTGTGTTACGCCGTCACGTGCATTCGTAACAAAGACAATCACATCTGCTTCATCCATTGCAATTTCAGCTTGCTGTTTAATTTGTTTAACAAATGGAGCATCACCAATTTCAATTCCACCTGTGTCAATAACATTGAATTTACGTGTTAACCATTCTCCACTACTGTAAATACGGTCACGTGTAATTCCAGGTTCGTCTTCTACGATTGAAACTCTTTCTCCAACAATACGATTAAAAATAGTCGATTTCCCAACATTTGGGCGTCCCACTATAGCCACTACAGGTAATACCATGTTGCCACCTTCTTTCAAATATACACTTTACTAAATCTTTTATTATTATAGTAGTTTTATGATGATTTAGTCAAATTTCGAACATTTTTTAACAAACTAACAATAAAAAAGGGGGAAAAACACCCCCTTTTTTATTTTAATTGATTATAATAAATTTTTTAATTTATCTCCGAATAAATCCCCTAATGTTTCTGATTCAACATTGTTGTCTTCAGCCATGTATTTG
>DNGE01000173.1:0-22073 GCA_003486705.1 Bacillota bacterium | reverse complement strand
GTTGTCTTCAGCCATGTATTTGTTAAACTCTTCACGTTCAGCATCTTCTTTAATGCGACGAATGCTTAAATCAATACGATTTGATTTTAAATCTAAACGCATAACTTTAACATCAATGCTTTGACCGTTTGATAAAACTTCTTCAACTTTAGATAAACGTTTTTCAGAAATTTGTCCAATCGGTAAGAATCCAACAACATCTTCTGCTAACGCAACATAAGCACCACGATCTGTCATTGACTCAACAACACCATTTACAACATCGCCTTCTGACACTTTAAATGATGCCCAAGGATTTTCTTTAACTTGACGTAACGATAATCCTAAACGATGCTTTTTAGGATCGAATGAGATCACTTTAACTTCAACTTCATCTCCAACGTTTACAACAGATTGTAATTTAACTGTTGGGTTCCATGAAGCTTCTGTAAAATGACATAATCCCTCAATATAAGGTGCAACTTTAATGAATGCCCCAATTTCAGTCATGTTACTGATAACACCGCTGATGACATCTCCTACGTTATGGTTAAATGTTTTCCATGGATCAGACTCTAATTGTTTTACTGATAAAGCTAAACGTTTATTTTTAACATCTGCTGAAATAATTTTTACTTGAATTGTTTTTCCTTCAGAAAGAATATCTTCTAATTTTGCTTTATGATCATAAGAAAGTTCTGAATTATGCACAAGTCCCTCAACACCTGGTGCTACTTCAACAAATGCTCCAAAATCAGTTAAACGAGTTACAGTACCATTTACGACGCTACCTGTTTCATGAGCTGATGTAAACTCCTCAAACGGTGTCGGTAAAATAGCTTTAATTGATAATTGAATTTTTCCATTATCTACTTTAATCACTTTAGCTTGAACTGCTTGATTTACAGCTAATGCTGCTTCAACGTTTTCCACTGGTAAGTGAGAAATTTCTGAAATATGAACTAATCCTTCTAATGCACCAAAACGAACGAAAGCTCCGAATTTTTCAATGCGAACAACATGTCCCTCTACAATGTCGTTAACTGCTAACGTTTCAAATTGGTCTTTACGCTTTGCTTTTAATTGCTCAGCGATAACATCCTTACGAGAAACCTTAATTTTGTTTCCTTTAAATTCAATGATTTTAACTTGTACCGTTTGTCCAACAAATGACTCTGCATCTGTTACAAACGCTACATCAATCATGCTCATTGGTAAGAATGCTTCAGTTCCGATATTAACGATTAATCCACCTTTAACACTGCGCACAACTTGTCCTTCTAAAACCTCTTGGTTTTCAAAAGCATGTTTTAAATCTTCTACTTTTTGTTGTTGTAACACAGCTGTTCTTGATAAAAGAATGGCTTCATCTGATACTTTTTTAACCATAGCTTGGATTTTATCTCCAACTTTAACAATGCTTTTAGCAGATTCTACTTTATCAAATGTTAATTCATTTAAATAAATTGTTCCTTCTGTTGCATAGTTTAAATCGATGATAACTTCTTGTGGTGTCACCTTAACGACTTCACCTTCTACAATTTGTCCAACGCGTGGTAATGTGAAATCACCATAATCGAAATGCTCATTTGTTTCAACCATTTTATTTTCCCCCTCGATTGATTTATGAATGTAATCCAGCATTAAGTCTGAACCTTTAACAATCGTAATAATACGATCCACGACTTCATCGATTGTCATTTGTGATGTATCAACAACAATCGCATCGTCTGCTTTTAATAAAGGTGAGTGCTTTCTTGTTGAATCTAACTCATCTCGTGTTCTTATTTCTTCCTTTAGACTCTCTAAATCTGTTGTAATATTGCGTTTTAAATTTTCTTTATAACGTCTTGTTGCACGGACTTCTACTGATGCCGTCATAAAAATTTTATAGTCAGCATTAGGTAAGACATTTGTTCCGATGTCACGTCCATCCATGACTACATTATCCGTTTTTGCATATTGGATTTGTCTACGTTTTAATTCTTCGCGGATTAATTTATGTGCTGACACCGCTGATACGTTTTTAGATACTTCAGGTTGTCTGATTGCCTCAGATACATCTTCACCATCTAAAAACACTTTTTTATCATTTGTTAATGTAATGAGCGTTTTATCAAGTAAAGCCATAATTCCAGCTTCATCTTCTACATCAACGTTATTTTTTAGTGCCTTATATGTTATCGCTCTATACATTGCACCTGTATCAATATAAACATAACCTAACATTTGTGCTACTTTTTGAGCTATCGTACTTTTACCTGCTGCTGCGGGTCCATCAATTGCAATTACTTTAGAACGAACCATATTATCACCTCGACAGTATTTATTTTATCACAGAACTGAAATTATAAACAATAAAAAAATAGTATTCTTTAGGGAGATTTGCATAAAAATAGAAAAAAACCAACCTACTTTTGACTTATAAAAATAGTTTGGTTTCCTTTAATCATCTTATGAATTCATTATTTTTTGAAAGAAAGTTTGCTAAATAGCGATTTAATAAACGATGTTTTTTCAACTTTCATTTCATCTGCTAATTTGTTGTTTGATTCAACTTTTTCAATCATTTCAAGTTTGGTTTCTGAATAGAAAGCTTTTAAATCCGCTTGTTCAATCTCTTTATCCGATAATGCTGATGTTTCAAATGATGTTAAGGATTCAACATTATCTTTTACATACTCAATAGCCTCATCTAATTTTAGTTTCGGCGTTTCTTGCGAGTGAAGATCCGCAACTGAGTGCCAGTCATCATTATCTAAATCAATACTATTATCAAAAATCAATTCAATGTTTTTATTAAACACATCGTCTTGATAGTTTTGATTTGAACATTGTTCATTTTGTAAAATTTCATTAAAAATAGATGCAAGCGATCCTTCTTCTTCTTTTAATGAACGCAATTTTTTATAGTCATGTTGCACTAACGCATCTAAGTAAGCATAATCTTCATCTAATTCTGGTTGCATGGTTTGCTCCTCTAAAACATCATTAAACAATTTACTATCGTTTAATAATTCTAAAAATTCGTGGGCTGTTTCAGGTTCTTTTGAAATATTAAATTCAATCATTTCTTCTTTCAAACTTTTTTCTAATTCGTTCCACTCACTAAAGTCCTCATTATGAATCATTTGCGTAATTTTAGAATAAGTTTTTGTACCATATTTATCATATAATGCATTTATAATGTCACTTGAACGCTTATTTAATTCTTTTTTAAATTCATTTAATTCTCCATCAGCCATAATTTCATTGACGACTACTTGTTCGTCTTGCTGTTGTAATTGAACATCTTCAACTTTAATAGTTTCTTTTTGAGCCGTTGCATTTATGATTGTTTTATTTGATATCGTACGTAAATTTGGAACTTTAGTATGAGATGGAGACGGGGCTGGATTGCTGTAATATAACTTTCTTAATTTATCATAATTCGCATTCTTTTCCATCTCACCTACACTCCTTCATTCGACATTTTATCTATATATTTAATCTTTTATTATCATTTTTATAATTTTTTTGTAAAAATTTCAGTAAGACTAGCTAATTATATCATAATTTCATTTTTTTTAAGCGAACTTTTTGAATTTTTTTTTTATTTATGCCTATAATATTGATGGATTTTATCCAAAATTAATATTCCAAATTTTAATTTTCCTATGAAGGGGGAAATACAAATGTCAAAATTTACTAAAGTATCTAAAGATGAATGTATCGCTTGTGGAGCTTGTGGCGCAGTTGCACCAGAAGTATTCGCATTTGATGATGAAGGATACGCTGAAAATGTTTACAATGGTGATAACAACACAGGAACTGTTGAGATTTCAGAAGATTTAAGAGCTGATGTGATTGATGCTGCTGAAGGATGCCCAACAGAAGCAATCAAAGTTTCTGATACAGCATTTTAATTTTTAAATTTAAAAAAGGTTAATCCCAACGGGATTAACCTTTTTTTTGATATTAAAATTTACGCATCTTACCTTTTTTAGCTTTCTTCTGTGGTTGCGTTGTTGTTGCCATTGTCACTAATGTTTTGATTTCATGAGGCGTTAATGCTCTAAAATCACCTGGTGTCATTCCATCAACCGTGATAATCCCAAAACGTTCACGGCGTAACTTTTTAACAGGATGTCCAACTGCTTCACACATTTTTTTAACTTGGTGGTAACGTCCCTCATGGATCGTTAAGCGAATTTGTGATGATTCATTTTTACGGTCTACAGATACAAGCGTAGCCTCAGCAGGTTTTGTCTTATATCCATCAATTTCAACACCGCGTGCTAATTTTTTCAATGCTTCAACATCCACAATTCCTTTAACACGTGCTAAATACACTTTATCAATTTCACCACTTGGATGCGTCATCTTATTTGCAAAATCACCATCATTAGTCATTAATAAGACACCCGCCGTATCATAATCTAAACGACCGACTGGGTACACACGTTGAGAAACATGTTCAAATAACTCAAGTACCGTACGACGTCCTAATTCATCTGACACGGTACTAATATAACCACGCGGTTTATTCAATACAAAATAAACTTTTGTTTCCGTTTGTAACGGAACTCCCTCAACTTCAATTTTATCTTTTGATGTGACTTTCGTCCCTAATTCTTTAACAACTTGACCATTAACTGTTACTTTTCCTTCAACAATTAACGCTTCTGCCTTACGTCGTGACGCAACACCTGAATGAGCGATAACTTTTTGTAATCGTTCCATAAAAAAACCTCCTATATGATAAACCTACTTTTTAGACATTTTGAACAAGATAAAATAAAAATCATGTAATAGTCGTTGCCTCTTGTATTGCCTTCTGAAGCAAAATAGTCTATTACCTCCCTATTAAGGTATGAATTGAAACATAAAACACATTTTACCGTTAATAGTCATAAAAAGCAAACTTTTCTCATTTGATATCGTCTTTGTTTCTTAACATTTCATTCAAAGAACTATTCCTTATTTTGAACATTGTGACATAAGTTAAACGATATTTATTTATTTTTTTATGATTGTTAAGCAAATCATTTCAATAGGAGGCGTTAGATGATGGCCTGATTCAATGTAAATAATGCCAAAAGAAAAAGACCTTAACTATTAAGATCTTATCCAAAAAATATGCTTACCGCCATAATCGCCATTGTAAATCCGATCACATCAGCAAGTAACCCGAGTTTAATCGCATGCTTCATTTCAGATAATCCAACCGCCGCAAAATAAACCGTAATAATATACAACGTCGTATCCGTGCTCCCTTGCATAATCGAAGCCGTCCGTCCGAGAATTGAATCCGGTCCGTAAACCGATAAAATATCAGTTGTAACACTGAGCGCTGCCGAACCAGATATCGGTTTTAAAATCATAAGCGGTAAAATATGTGCATCTACATGAAGAACGTTTAAAACAGGACTCAATACATTTGCCAGTGCATCCACAATACCAGATGCTAAAAACACTTTAATCCCAACAATCATTCCCATAATATTAGGAACTAATGACATCGTCGTTTTCATGCCATCCTTAGCCAATCGCACGGTTAAAACTCAATTATTTCTTCAAGATTTAACCACTTCCTATTTATTATAAAGCGCAACCTTTATAACGCTATCTCTTTTAATAGCCACTTCCTTTCAGAACGTGTGTAGACTATATCTTCAGCCTATATTTAGGCGCACCATTTTTCGAGTAAGCCTTCGCTTCTTACCCTACTCTCCCGTTAGGAGATAGTCGTTGAACGTCTTCCTTATCATGTATTGACTTAGGACTTTCGCTGCTAAACATCCATTTTCTCAAGCACTTAGGATTTAACCATATGCTCATCTCAATTCTTTTTTCTGCTTTCGCCACGTTCACGCCTGCCATTTCTAGCTACGTTTTAGTGAATTGAGCTTTAGGAGTTAAAAGCAATTAACGGTGAATACCTGCTAATTACTTAACAGGCAGGGCTTCATACCCCGATGACAAAATGATCAAACGCGTTTGTTTTATTGATTAAAGCCATGATAAAAATACTGAGTAAAAAGAGCGGTAAAATAAAAGAACTTATGTCATTCATGACTTCACCTTCTCACGTATGTTTTTGGAGTATTAACTCCGGATGTGTGGATTTTTTTCATTCGACTGTACACGTTGTGAATGATTAATCCGCCGATTGTTGCCATTCCAGATGCCAACATAATCGGTAATAAAACTTCCGTTGGATTGTTTGAGTGATACAGATGACGAATCCCAATAATCGTCGTTGGTATAATCGTAAATCCCGCTGTATTTAACACAAGCAGCGTATACATCTCAAAGCTTGGTGCCTGCTTATTAGGATTGGTCTCTTGCAATTCCTGCATCGCCTTTAACCCCGTTGGTGTTGCGGCACTGCCAAGTCCTAATAAATTACTCACTAAATTCGTCGTTAAATATTTTAAGGCAGGATGATCTTTTGGTAATTTCGGATACAAAAATGTAATAAGTGGTTTAAATAGTTTTTCTAGCACCAATAACATTTTCGCCTCACTTGCAACTTGTAAAATTCCCGTCCAAAAAATAAGGATTCCAGCCAAATAGATAATTAAACTAATCGCATCTTGAGCTCCCGCAAGTATGGCTGCATTCACTTCAGATGTGGTTCCATTAAATAAACTAAAGACAATACCTAAAGCAAATAATGAAATCCAAATTTTATGAATCATTGCGTATCACCATCACCCATTAACCAACCAAACAACCATTGAAACCACCCTCTGGGTTGATCATCTTTTAACTCCACTTGTTGATAGACTGGAATCTCATCCATGACTTCGTCATTGATTTTAACAATAAGTGTTCCCACTTCATTATCAGTTGTATTATCTTGCGACAGTTTAAGTTCTGTGCTCACGGTTTCACTACCATCTTTTTTAACAGCGACTATCGCATCTTGTTTGATAAATAATTTGCTATCCGAGACAGTTGGATCAACATTTAAAAAACCAGCAGGTATGACGGTTTTCAATTCATAATTGTCAAATCCCATATTAAATAAACTCATGTGATCGTTCCAATCATCACCAGCTGTTAAGGTTACCACAACAAGTTCTAATCCATCTTTTTGAGCAGATGTCACCAACGTTCGTCGAGCTTGTTTAGTAAACCCAGTTTTTCCACCAATCGCATATTCATAATAACCTGTGACAAGCTTATGTTTATTTTGCCAAACATACGGCACGCCGCCTTCCGATTGGGTTTTATGAACTTTCGTTCCTACCACTTCTCTAAAAACAGGATGATTCATCGCATAACGCATCACTTTTGCCATATCAGCAGCCGTTGATAAATTATATGTCGTTTCATCAAGTCCAGAAGGATTTTGAAAAACTGAGTTAGTCATGCCTAGTTCCTTTGCTTTTTCATTCATCATTTTCACAAACTCTTCTTCTGATCCACCTATTTCTTCAGCAATAGCCATGGCTGAATCATTACCCGAACGAAGCATTAATCCATAAATTAAATCAATTAGTTTTACTTTATCTCCTTGTTTTAAATACAATGACGACCCGACTTGTAGCGTTGCATTTTCAGAAATCTCAACCCAACCATCTAAATCCCCTTCTTCAACTGCAATAATGGCTGTCATAATCTTTGTAATACTAGCAATGTACTTTTGTTGATCTGCACATTTCTCAAACAATACCCTTCCTGTGACTTGTTCTACTAAGATACCACATTCGGAGCTAATGGCTTTAGCACTTATGTTTGCTTGGCTAAACAAGCATAAGACTAAAAACGTGATGATTAGTCCTTTAAATTTCCTCATTTTCGTCTCACCTCTATTACTTCATATTCATAACACTTTATGAACACCTAAATGAAAATATCATTTTTTCCACTTTATTTTTTCCACTTTAACCACATAAGACATAAAAAAAGGGTAACAACTACGAAAGTTGTTACCCTTTTAATGTTTAATTGTATGTTTTTTTCGGTTTTTTACCTTTTTTCAGTTTTGGTTGATTTGTGTCTACGACCTCTTCCGCAAACTCTACTGAATTAGCATCAGGCTTAATAGCTTTTTGTTTAGCTTTTTTCTTACTTTTAGGATCCGGTGCCATACTATTACCTCTCTTTTCAATAAGATTACAGTCATAGTATGGTGCTTATATTTTAGATTTACTCTTCATTTGGGATGCCAAATAAATCACTTTCTTCTTCATAATTGAAATCTGGTGAGACAGCTGGCAAATCTGGTAATTCTTCTAAAGTTTTTATTCCAAAATAATCTAAAAAATCATCTGTTGTTTTAAATAAAATCGGACGCCCTGGTCCATCAAGTCGTCCCGCTTCTTCAATTAAATTAAATGTTAGTAATCGTCGTAACACATTTTCGCTACTTGATCCCCTAATATTTTCAATCTCATGACGGGTAATCGGTTGACGATAAGCAATAATGGCTAAGACTTCTAGCGCTGCATTTGAAAGACCACGTTGATTTGGGTTTGAAATTAAACGCTTCAAATAGTGTGCATGATCTTTTTTAGTTGTCATTTTATAACCATCTGCCACTTCAATAATATCAATACCTGAACTCACTTTTTTATAACGGTCTTTTAATTCAATGATTAAGGCTTTCACTTCAAGTTCATTTACTTCTAAAACATAAGTCATCTGATTCATACTAATGCCTTCATCACCCATCGCAAAGATTAGACCTTCTAAAATTCCTAAACGTTCTTGTTTAAACAATGTCATCACCTTCTACACTATAAATATATATATCTTCACGATAATTGTCTTGGGTTAATGTGATTTGATTTCCTTTGACAAGTTCTAAAAGAGCTAAAAACGTAACCACAACGTATTCTTTATCAAATTGCTCAAATAATGTGGTAAATCCCACTCGTTTTTTGTACTTTATTTGTTTCAATAAAGACTCCATGCGATCTTCTACTGAGAAATGTTGAGCCACAATACGCGTTTTTAGCGGTTTCGCTAACTTATGACGTCGTAATAATTTTTCAAAAGCAGAAATAAGTTGATTGACTTCTAAATGATCTGGCAACTTCACTTCTTTATCTATATATTCCGTAAAATCAATTGGTGGTTTCGTATAAAATTGACCACGCTCTTCTTCTAATTCACGAAGCTCTTTTGTGACTTCTTTATACTGTTGATATTCAACTAAACGTTTAATTAAAGCTTCTTGTGTATCTTCTTCGTACTCATCTTCTATTTCAACCACTTGTTTTGGTAACAAGCTCTTACTCTTAATTTCAATCAGCGTTGCAGCCATGACAAGATATTCTGAAGCGACTTCTAATTTCATTTCTTCCATAGCATAAATATAATCCAAATATTGTTGCGTAATCTGTGCAATTTTAATATCATATATGTCAAGTTTTGCTTCTTTAATTAAATGTAATAATAAATCTAAAGGTCCTTCAAAGGCATCAATTTGTATTTTATAACCCATCCAATCACCTCTCACTCTCTTGAGTCCGTCCTTTTATTGTAACTAATTTTCACATTTTACACAATAATTCTACAAGAAAAACCATAACTTCGTTTACCGAACCAAAGTTCGCATAAAAAAAGCGTAGATCATTTTATTAAATCTACGCAATAAAAGACAAAATTATTTCGCACATCTTTTTTTCTCATCTTTTCGTTGCTTACGGTTATAACGTGATGGAATTGGATAACGAATAAACGTCTTAATTAAATCTTTAATATTTAAAGGTAATAATGGGTATAGATAGGGTTTACCAAAACTTCTCATTGTTGCTAAGAAAATAAATCCAACAAGCATTCCTCCGAAATACCCATAGATCCCTAAGAAGAAGGTCGTTAGTATTAAGAATAACTTTAAGATTTTATTTGCTAATCCCATTTCATAACTTGGGGTAACAAACGCACCAATGGCCCCAATGGCAACATAAAACACAATTTCTGGACCAAATAACCCAACATCAATAGCAACTTGACCAATTAAGATGGCAGACACGATACCAAGAGCTGATGAAATAGCATTAGGTGTGTGAATTGATGCCATCCTTAAAAACTCAATTCCAATTTCACCTGCAAAAATTTGCAAGATAATCGGAATATTCCCTTCTTCTTGCGGTCCTATAAAGCTAAATGCATCTGGTAAATACTCTGGGTGCATCACAACTAACAACCAAGTTGGCATAATAAGTAATGAACCAAATATCCCAATCATACGGATAAATCTTAAAAAGGTCCCAATTAACGGCGTCTGACGATATTCTTCAACATGTGTTAAATGATCAAAAAATGTAACCGGCGCTAAAATAACACTTGGTGAAGTATCAACCATAATGGCGATTAACCCTTGGTATAAGTGTGTTGCAACCACATCCGGTCGTTCAGTATATCGAACAAGAGGATATGGGTTATACACCTGTCCGGTAATAAATTCTTCTAATTCTTTATCGGTCATCGTTAGACCATCAACATCTACTTTTTGAATACGATCTCGAATTTCATCTACCATATCCGGATCAGCAATGCCCTCAATGTATGAAATAACAACATCTGTTTTTGACTGGTCGCCAACTTTAAATATTTCATTTCGAAGATTTCCTGTTCGAATACGGCGACGCGTGAGTGCTGTATTAATCACAATATTTTCTGTGTATCCATCACGCGAACCACGGACAGTTTTTTCAGTGTCCGGTTCAGATGGTCCACGACCAGGATAACTGCGCACATCAACCGTAAATCCTTGTGTTTCACCATCGATTAAAACACCAATTAAACCACTTAAGACCTCAGTCTCAAATTTTAATAGATTTTCCTGCACCGTGACTTGTTGATGAACAAGTCTATTATGTATCAACTTAAAGATATCACTTCGATTTTCTTCTAAGTTATTAAGCAATAACAATTGGGTAATTAAATCAACCACCAATTCTGAAGAAACCAATCCTGTCACGTAGAAAAAACTAATTCTTCTACCTAATACGATTATTTCACGTGACCCAACATCAAAACTTTTTCCGATTCCTAAATCAGCCTCTAATATTTTAAAGTTTTGATCCAAATTCTTATCAATATTTTTAAATTGAATGTCAGGCATCACTCTCACCTCTTTTTCTAATTCCAAAACAATAAACTCACAATCATTCTAATTACAGTCTAAGTATAGATTTATTTTACATCTAACTTTTATCGCTTCCATGACTTCCATCCAAGTACGAACTGTCCTTTTCAAGGTAAAGGATTCTTACCCGCGCGGTTTAAAAATAAGTGCTGTGAAAAAGGCAAATAATATCGCAGCTGTTATACCACCTGCGGTTAAATCAAACATTCCACTACCTAAACCAATAAATCCGATATCTTGTGATTTTTCCATTGCACCATGCATAACCGAATGACCAAAGCTCATGATTGGCAACGTGGCCCCAGCACCTGCAAATTCAATTAATTTATCATACAATTCAAATACATCTAATGCTGCACCTACAACAACAAACCCACATGTTATATGAGCAGGGGTTAATTTAAAATAGTCTAAGATAAATTGTCCGATAGCACAAATTGCACCACCTACTAAAAATGCATTAATAAAAATCATCACATTCAAGTCCTTTCTTTATTCCGCACACAAAGCAATAGCATGCGCAATACAAGGGATTGTTTCTTTTTGTTGCATAATAAGCGGACTTAATAAAGCCCCCGTTGCAACCACTAATACACGTTTTAATTTTTTTTCACGAAGCTGATTTAATATATATCCATAAGTCACCACAGCACAACAACCACAGCCACTTCCGCCCGCGAAAACAGGTTGATTTGAAGAATAAATTAACTTCCCACAATCATTGTGCTTTTTCTCAATATTTAAACCTTCTGTTTTTAAAATATCGATTAGAATAGGACTTCCGCAATGCGCTAAGTCACCCGTTAAAATTAAATCATAATAAGATTCATCAACACCTAAATCTTCAAAATGTTGTTTAATTGTATTGGCTGCAGCCGGCGCCATCGCTGTTCCCATGTCAGATGGGTTTTTTTGTGCGGCATCCACAATAATTCCTGCTGTTGCTGCTTCTACTTTAATACTACTTTTTTCTTGAGAAACAAGTGCAACTCCTGAACCCGTGACCGTAAATTGAGACGTTTCTGATTTTGGCCCCGCATATTCAGTCGGATTTCTAAATTGCCGCTCAACGGAAGAATTATGACTGCTCGTTGCAGCTAATGCAATATCCGCATTTTTACTATCTACAAAAATAGAAGCTAGCAATAATGATTCCATTGAAGTTGAACAAGCGCCATATACACCAAAAAACGGAATGTCAAAATCTCTAAAAACGTAATGACTTGGAACAATTTGATTGACTAAATCGCCAGCAAAAGCAACGGAAATATCTTTTTCCGCTAATCCTGTTTTTTTAAAAACTGTTTCAACGGCTGTTTTCATCAACTTTGATTCAGCTTTTTCCCACGAACTTTCGCCACAATAGGAGTCCTCAAATTTTACATCATAATAATCTTGTAAAGGTCCTTCACTTTCGGTTGGACCTACCACTGTTGCACAATCTTTTATGTACACACCATTCATAAACTTCCATGAGTGTTTTCCGATTTTCATTTAACAAGTCTCCTTTCCTAAACTTTTACTTCCAATGATTAATCCAATAAATTAACGTTCCTGTAATTTCCTCAGGTCCTGGAATGACACCTAATTCTATTAATGCATATCGAAGCATTCCAAATACGTAAGCAGATACGACCGCAAAAACAATAACCGCTCCCGCTAATTTAAATAAGTTAGTCGCAATTCCTAATACGACTCCCTCACTTCTACTTTCTAATGCCGCCGATGTTAATGAGTTCGCAAAACCAGTAATCGGAACAAAACTTCCCGCTTTCGCAATTTGGCCAAAATTATCATAAACACCTAATCCAGTCAAGATTGATGTCGCTAAGATAACAGTCACTAACATGAGTAGACTTGCGTCTTCTTTAACGAAGCCAAATTTATGAATATAAAGTGCGATTAAAGCTTGACCTAACGTACAAATCAAGCCTCCAAAGAAAAAGGAAGTTAACATATTTTTAAAATAATTTGGTTTTAACTCATGTTTTTTTAATATTTGATCGTATTTTTGAGTCTTCATCATTATTACTCCTCAGAAATTAATATCTACAACTTAATATGACTAATTTTGTGGAAAATATGAGTTTTTACCCAAATATCTGTCATGATTTTTAGGTGATTCTATTTATCACTTTCAAAAATCAATTCCTATAAAACATATTTTCTTTTTAGTGGGTTACAATCTTTATTTTTATATATAAAAAAAACCTTGTGTTATCAAACGATAACACAAGGTTAACTGGTCATTTTAACTTTTAAATCTTGTAAAACCTTCTTCTCAAGTCGCGAAACAGCTACTTGATTCATCTCAAGGCGTTTAGCAACTTCTGATTGCGTATAACCTAAATCAAATCGTAAATAGATTAATAATTTTTCAATCGGATCAAGCGTTGACACTAATTGTTTTAATACAATTTTTTGCTCTAATTTCATCCCTTCCTCTTTGTTCGGAATTCGTTCAATTAATGGCATATCATCTCTTTCAAAGTTATCAAGCGAAGATACCGTCATCGGCGCATTTAAGGCTAAGATAATTTGCTCTTCCGTTAAATCTGAGGCATTTGCAATTTCTTTAATGGTCGGTTCTCGTTCTAAGACTTTATTAAGCTGATCTTTAATTTCTTGTATTTTATGAATATTACTTTTTATGCTTCGACTAATTTTGATGGGACTTTGTTCTCTAATAAAGGCTCGTATCTCACCAATGATTAGTGGAATTGCATAAGTAGATAACGTTGTTTCATAAGACGTGTCAAATTGCTGAATTGATTTTAATAATCCGATACATCCAATTTGAAATAAATCCTCTTTATCCACATCCAAATGGCCGAATTTATGGACTACAGACCATACTAAATCAATGTGGTTTGTCACTAAAATTAATTTGGCTCCCTCGTCACCACTTTGTGTCCTTCTAATCAATTCGTGTATCTCTTTTTTATCCATCTAACCATCCCTTTTAATCAATCATCTTCATTGTTTACAACACTTTATCTCAAAATGCCTGAATTATTTTTCATCTAGTGAATGATTATTGATTAAAAATTCTTTTTCAAAACTAATGGTCGTTCCTACTCCAGTTTCTGATTTAACTTCGAATTGATCACTAAACGACTCCATGATCATAAATCCTAATCCACTTCGCTCTTGCTCACTCTTCGTCGTGTACAGTGGTTGTTTAGCTTGTTCAATATTTTCAATCCCGTGACCAAAATCTTGAATTGTAACTTTTAGTTTTCTTCCGCAAAGCGACGCCTTCATATCAACAATACCTGACTCATTATCTTCATATCCATGAATAATTGCATTCGTCACAGCTTCAGAAACAATTGTTTTGATTTCTGTTACCTCTTGTGCACTCGGATCTAGTGGCGCAATAAATCCGATAATAACAAGTCTTGCAAAACTTTCATTAATACTCTTTGCAGGAAATTGAATATGCATTTCATTATTCATTATGCGATCCCCCTAATAATAGAACTGATCTGTGTTTCATCCTCTATTACTTTAATAATTTGCGTTAACCCTGATAGTTCAAATACTTTCTTAACTAATGGTTTTAAACCAACAACCATAACTGATCCATTCACAGCTTTTAACTGATTATAACGCCCCAGTATAATTCCAATACCTGAACTGTCCATAAAGTCTAAATGTTTCAAATTAAATACAATATGTTTAATATGACTTTCTGTCATAACTGAATTTAATCGACTTCTTAACTGATCAGCAGTATGGTGATCTAACTCTCCACTTAAATTTACAAATAGTACTGTCTCTTCAACATATATAGAAACTGAAATACTCATATTATTCCCCTTTCCCGTAAGTGTTGAGCTAATTGTAAAACATTTTTATTGAGAATATGTTATTTTCGACATTATATCCAAAAAGTTATCGATTTTTTTTATTCCATCCAAATTAAATCTTGTTTCATTTTGTCTCAACACTAAATAAAATGAAGAAAATACATGAATTGACTCCTCTAATAATAAAAAATGACGCTCTTTGTACCCTTTTATGCTATGAAATCTCGAAGTTAAATACCGTTCCTTCTTACGATGGATATAAAATCCTCCCTTAACATTTAAGCTTCACGTCAACTTTAAAGATTCCAATTTATAATTAAAAGGCAATGATAAAAACCAGTCCTTAATAACGGACTGGTTTTTATCATTTTTTATTCCATTGTCGTACGACGTTTGAATGAGCTAAATTGGATTACTAGCTCTTTTATGCTAAGCAATTTAAAATCAATTAAGCATCTTCTCCAAAGAATATTTTAGAAAGAATATAAGAATACAATCCTAAGAAGCTATTTTTTTCAATCGTTTCTTTAACAGTGACTGGAACTTGTTTATACTCTTTTCCATCATAATAATAAGTAATCGTTCCAATTTCATCGCCTGCTTGGATTGGTAACGTAATATCCTCATTTAAAACTAATTCTGATGTTGCTTCTTTTTCAGTATCTGTTTTCTTTTTCAAAACACTGATCGGTTCTTTTGTCACCACATCAAATACACGCTGCTTAGCTAAGAAATTACTACTTTGACCTACCACTTCACCAACTTGAACTTTTGGAACAATTTCATATTGGCCATAAGCGTATTCAATCAATCCCGTAATTTCTGCATTACGAACATCAGATTTACTTGCTCCCATGACAACAGCAATTACACGCATGTCTTCACGTTTTGCCGTTGCAGTTAAGCAATAACCTGCATCTTGGGTATAGCCTGTTTTTAACCCATCAACACCGTCCACATATTTAACTAACTTATTTGTTGTTACGAGCCAAAATGGTGAATCTGTATTTTGACGAATATAATCTTCGTATTTTGATGAATACTCTAAAACTTCTGGATATTCATTCACTAAGTGTCTTCCGATAATCGCCATGTCATAAGCTGTTGTCACATGACCTTCTGCTGTTAATCCCGTTGGATTTTTAAACACAGTGTTATTCATTCCTAGTCTTTTAGCTGTTTCATTCATCTTTGCAACGAACGCATCTTCACTACCTGCTACTCGCTCTGCTAATGCTGTAATTGAATCATTTGCTGATGCAATCGCAACACTTTTAAATAAATCACGAACCGACATCTCTTCACCTGGTTTTAAGTAAACTTGAGAACCACCTAAACTTGCAGCGTGATCACTAACACGAATAATCTCATCCCACTCCATTAAACCATTATTGATTGCTTCTAATACTAAGTACATTGACATCATTTTTGTCATACTTGCCGGCTGAAGTTGTTCATGTGGATTTTTTTCATACAGAATTTCTCCCGTTTCAGCCTCAATTAAGATAGCTGCTTTTCCATCCACTACAAGCTCGTTCGCACTCACCTTTTGTGCAGGTGATGTGAAACAAACCATCATAAAGCTTACAAGACATAACACTAAAGCTTTTACTTTCATTAGTTCACCTCATTTTTCTTAGGACTTTAGTACGTTTTATGTACATCTTTAAAAAAATATGATACTCTTCTTTTTTGATTTATTAGAAATGTTTAACAAACGATAAAGAATGATAAAAAGCGTGTTCAAATCTCTCTTATCCTACAAAACTATATATAACTTAAGATAAAAGGTCGATTATTTCTATTTTTACAAAGAAATAATCGACCTTTTTTCTATATATGAACCAACAGCCTTGCCTGACGAAACTGATTTTTTTGTCAAACTGTTTTTTTAATATGTTACTTTATAATATCATAAATTAAAGTAGGTGAAGAAATAAACTGTGTTGTCATTTCGTAAGCTTCAGAGATATTATCTAACACTTCAGCATTGTCTTCTTTATTAGTATGAATATATGCTAAGATATCGCCTACTGCCACTTGTTCTCCTACTTTTTTCTCTAGGATAACACCAACTCCCATGTCAATGATATCTTCTTTCGTCGCTCTACCTGCCCCAAGTTTCATCGCTGCAATTCCAATTGATAATGCATCAATTTTTTCAATATACCCAGCTTTGGTCGCCTTAACTGGAACAATATTTTTAGCACTAGGCAATAACTCTACATCTTCAATCATAGTCACGTCTCCACCTTGCGCTTGAATAAATTGTTTAAACTTTTCAAAAGCTTTCCCATTATGTAAGTTTTCTTTTAATTGGGTATAAGCAACTTCTACATTTTCTGCTTTTTTAGCTAAAACGACCATGTAACTTGCTAATTGTAACACTAATTCTTCTAAATCTTTTGGACCTTTTCCTGTTAGCGTATGAATGGCCTCTTTCACTTCTAAAGCATTTCCAATTCCATATCCTAAAGGTTGGTTCATATCTGTTAAAAATGCTACGGTTTCACGCCCTGCACTATGTCCAATCTCAACCATTGCTTCTGCTAACTTTTTAGCATCCTCTTGCGTTTTCATAAATGCGCCTGCACCAAATTTAACATCTAATACAATCGCATCAGCACCTGCAGCTATTTTTTTACTCATAATAGAAGAGGCAATCAAAGGAATTGAATCAACTGTTGCAGTGACATCACGTAATGCATACAATAATTTATCTGCAGGAGCTAAGTCACCTGATTGACCAACGATAGCTAATTTAATATCGTTTACTTGATTAATGAAATCTTTCATTGAAATTTCAATTTTCATCCCGTCGATCGCTTCTAACTTATCAAGTGTTCCACCTGTATGACCAAGTCCACGTCCACTCATTTTAGCAACTGGTACATCCATTGAAGCGACAAGTGGTCCAAGTACTAAAGAAGTTTTATCTCCCACTCCACCTGTTGAGTGTTTATCTACTTTTATACCTTCGATACGACTTAAGTCTACAACATCTCCTGAATTCACCATTGCTTGTGTTAGATATAAACGCTCATTTTTCGTCATATCATTAAAAACAACAGCCATCAAGAAAGCAGACATTTGGTAATCTGGAATTTGTTTATTCGTATAACCGTTAATCATCCACTCGATTTCTTGCTGTGTAAGCTCTATATTTTGTCTTTTTTTCAAGATTAAATCGACCATGCGCATTTTGAATCACCCTTATAAATTTTTTTAGAACTGCATTATGATTATACCCTAATCAGAAATCGTTTTAAATCATTCTTTGTCACTTCTACGGAAAACAAAGAAATTTTGAATAGTACCCCATAAGTTTGGGAAATATTTTATATGTAACTTAAAAATTGAGGTGAAATCCATGTTCCGTCAACACAAAATTGTATGTGAAAATAAAGAAGTAATTATTTACTTATTTCTTTATGATTTAAACATAGATATTGAAATGATTAAAACCATTTATGAGAATATGCCTCAATACATAGTAGAAAAAAGAATTAAAGAATATTGCGCCAATCACAACCTTCGTTTTATTGGAAAACATATCAAAATCGTCTACCATTCTACCATTGTAAGAGATTTTCATGTAAATCAACCCACAGCCGTTCAAACGCCCCCCCCTAATGTAATTAGTTTAAACTTCTAATTTCTATATGACAAGTGACAATAAATAATTGTCACTTTTTTCAACGCATCACCTCTTAGTGTCGAAACTTCTGCATCTATGTTATAATGCTCTTATAACAAAAAGCATTTAAAACCTAGGAGGTTCGTATGAGACAAACAACTCACCTATGCCTTGTTCGTCATGGACAAACAGATTGGAATAAAGCAGGCTTTATCCAAGGATTAACTGATAATCCACTAAATGAAGTGGGCATTAACCAAGCCCATCAAACCGGTAAACTTTTAAAAGATGAGCATTGGGATATCATCATATCAAGTCCTTTAATTCGAGCGTTTAAAACAGCGGAAATCATTTCTCAACACGTTAATTATCAAGGAGATATCATCATCAGTCCTGAGTTCGTTGAACGTGATTTTGGAATAGCTGATGGCGAACATGTTTCATCGTTTTACCACCTAGTTATGGAAGAAAAGGTAGAAAAAATGGAACTTAACAATCAATTAATTGATCGTGTTAAGCTTGGGCTAGATAAAATCACTGAAAAATTCCCAAATAAAAAAATCTTGGTTGTGTGTCATTCTCATGTAATTAAAGCTGCTATTATTCATGCTTCTAATTTTGAATATGATTTTACAGTTAAGCTTGATAATACCTCATTAAATTATTTTAGCCACTGTAATAATGAATATCATTTAGAAAAACTAAACGTCAATAAACATTTAAATTTTTAATTCTTTATATTAGACGGTGTCCTATCTTCTAAAAAAACCTCAAATTGAGGTTTTTTTTATTTTTTCAAGTCTTCTTCATCCTTTTGAAAGGTTTTATTTAAATCTTCAACTACTTCCTTTGTTAAAGGATAACCATAAGGAACATGAAATTCTGAACCAAATTCTAAAAATCCCCATAAGGCATTAGCATTCGGATTATCATTTGTTTTTATTTCTCCTTTTTTGTTATCCTCTTCATGGTCAAAAAAGATTTGTTTTTTACTCACCATAACTAGCACCTCATTTAACATGACATTGACTATTTTGTATATTTATGAAGTGGATCGCCTGCTTTATCGACCGCTAATGTACTAGCTTCTTCAAAATCAGGGGCAATCCAGCCACTACTAATTGGATACGTATAGGCTTGTTCTACTCCAAATTCCACATCATTGTAATGTTCATAATATAAAAGCTCTCTCATCTCATCTAAACTTCGCTGCTTTTTTATTTGTTTCTCTTTTACCTCTTGATTTGAACTCATTATTTCACCTCTACTACATCAAGATCATTGCAATAATAACTATAGCAATGATAATAACTAAATAGGTTAACAAAGCACGCGCAAAGTTTTTCTTATTTAAATTCGTTTTCTTACTAAAACTCCAATAGATGACAGCTAAAACATTAATAATTGGAATACTTCCAATTAAAATAGTGAGGAGCCACTCTTCAATTTTGACCACCTGTGCTACTTCTTTTGATACAACTTGTTCATCCATAATTAAGTTTCCTTTTCTTTGAATATCACTCCTTATCTTTTGATAAATGACCTATTTTATGCATTATATAGTTGAATATTTCTTAACTTGTTTTATTTGCAAAACACCTAACACGCATCTCTTTTAAACATAAAAAAAGTAGATAACAATAGCCTGTCATCTACTTTTACTATTTTAAATTAAAGTGATCTTATCCCTTTATAATCGTTTCAACCTTTTCACAAATCTCATTCGTTGATAACGCTTCGTACTCTGAATATTTAACCACATCGTGAACGTGCATTTTGATAACCGTTTTTCGTGGCCAACGCTTTGCAACCTCGTGACTATTTTCAATCGTAATCGGAATAATATCCGCTTTAGCTTTTTGCGCTAATTTAAAGCTTCCCGCTTTAAATGTTCCCATTGGCGCATTGACCTCGCGTGTTCCTTCAGGAAAAATCACCATTAAATGCCCTTCTTTAACCGTTTTAGCCGCACTAGAAATCACCTTTACCGATTGTCTAACATCATTGCGATCCATAAACTCACAATGAATTAAACGCATGGCATCACTTAATAAAAAGATATGGTCTAATTCCTTTTTTGAAATGTAACCATGAGGTTTATTCACTGCTTTTAATAGTGTCACAATATCCATGTTACTCTGATGATTGGCATAAATAACCCCTGTTTCAACAGCTTCTAATTTTTCAATGCCACTTGCTTCAACACGCATGTTAAAAATAAGTGGTGAGGCCCATGAAATAACCCAGCTCACAAATTTAAAACGATCCGCATCGCTATATTTTTCATTTCTTAATTGTTGAACCCTAACGTTTAATCCTAAAACAAGTAAGATAATCGCAACAACTAAAACTAATACTAATCCTAATAAACACATTAAGACGTTAGTCATTTTACTTCACCCTTTCATAAATGGCAAACGTTAAAGGATCTTGCGAAGTTGTTTTTATACATTTAAACGCCTGATTATCAAACGATGGGAAATACGCATCGCCCTCATACTCTCCGTCAATATGCGTAATATATAAACGATCCGCATACGGTAACGTTTGCTCATATACCGAACTTCCACCAATCACAAATAGTTCTTTATCTTCTGGATAGTTCTTTATAAATTGTATTAAATCATTGACCACAGTTATGTCATAATGATCATAATTTTTTGATGTTGTAAGCACAATATTATGTCGACCTGGTAGCGGTGTGTCTTTATAAGCTAAAATCGAATCAAACGTTTTACGCCCCATAAAAATATCGTGACCCCACGTTGTTTCTTTAAAATATTTCAAGTCATCTTTAAAATGCCAAGGCAATTGATTATTTAATCCAATGACTTTATTTTTATCATAAGCAACAATCAGTGATATCATATTTTTCTCTCCTTATTACGAACTAAACACTCACTTTTCCAGGAATATGTGGATGTGCTTCATAATCCACTAACTCAAAATCTTCAAATTTAAAATCAAAAATAGATTTAACATCTGGATTAATTTTCATTTTTGGTAACGATTTAGGCTCACGAGATAATTGTAAATTCACTTGCTCTAAATGATTTTTATAAATATGAGCATCACCTAACGTATGTACGAATTCTCCAACTTCTAACTCACAAACTTGTGCAACCATCATTGTCAGTAATGCATATGATGCAATGTTAAATGGTACTCCTAAGAAAATATCGGCTGAACGTTGATATAACATACAAGATAGTTTTCCATCAGCAACATAAAATTGGAATAATAAATGACAAGGTGGTAACGCCATTTTTTCAACGTCTGCAACATTCCACGCACTCACAATTAAGCGACGTGAATCTGGATTACTTTTAATTTGCTCAATCACATTCGCTAACTGATCAATAACGTCTCCATCAGCACTTTCCCAGCGACGCCATTGCTTTCCATAAACCGGACCTAATTCACCAGATTCATCAGCCCATTCATTCCAAATACGTACCCCATTATCTTGTAAGTACTTCACATTTGTATCACCATTAATAAACCATAATAACTCATGGATAATTGATTTTAAATGTAATTTTTTAGTCGTTAATAC
>DNGE01000094.1:10377-15937 GCA_003486705.1 Bacillota bacterium | reverse complement strand
TATTATTAGTTCAACATATCTTTTTTTGATTTTTTGAAAAAAGTTTCTTTTCAGTTAATATTTGTAATGTATAGTACATCTATTATGAGGAGAAGGAGTGAGCTAATATGATCAAAATATTTAAAAATTTGAAAGCAAAAGAGTGGGTTCTGATTGCCGTTAGCTTAGTATTTATCGTTGCTCAAGTTTGGTTAGATTTAAAATTACCAGACTATATGAGCGAAATTACAACACTAGTGCAAACACCAAATAGTGAGATGCAAGATATTCTCGTAGCGGGAGGGTATATGTTGCTATGTGCACTGGGAAGTTTAGCAACATCATTTATAGTAGCTGGGATTGCATCAAAAATTGCAGCGAACTTTTCAGCACGCTTGCGTTTGAAGTTGTTTGATAAAGTTCAAGCATTTTCTATGGAAGAAATTAATAATTTCTCAACAGCTAGTTTAATTACGCGAACAACAAATGATGTGACGCAAATCCAAATGTTTATTGTAATGGGATTACAAATGCTTGTTAAAGCACCTATTTTAGCAGTTTGGGCAATGTTGAAAATTATGGATAAAAGCTGGCAATGGACACTTTCAACGGGTGTGGCTGTCTTAGTTCTTTTTATCATCGTTGGGATTTGTATTATCATTGCGTTACCTAAATTCAAAAGAATTCAATATTTAACAGATAATTTGAACCGTATTACAAGAGAAAATGTAACAGGTACTCGTGTTATTCGTGCTTATAACGCTGAAAATTATCAAGAAGCAAAATTTACAAAAGCTAATAATGAGTTAACACATAATAACTTATATACAAATTCAGTGATGGCAAGTTTGATGCCAAGTATTAGTTTAATTATGAGTGGATTAAGTTTAGCTATTTATTGGGTAGGGGCGTTGTTACTTAGTGAAGCAGACATCCAATCAAGAATGACAATCTTCTCAGATATGATTGTATTTTCATCGTATGCGATTCAAGTTGTTATGGCTTTTATGATGTTAATCATTATTTTTATCTTAATGCCAAGAGCAGTTGTATCAGCGAAGCGTATTAATGAAGTACTAGACACTGCACCACTCATTAAAAATGGAGCAGCTCAAGTGTCGCCTGTTGGAGTAAGTGGAGAAATTGAATTTAAAAATGTAAGCTTTAAATATAGTGATAGTGACGATTATGTTTTACATGATATTAGCTTCAAAGCAAATCGCGGTGAAACCATTGCCTTTATTGGTGCAACTGGATGTGGTAAGAGTACATTAATTAACTTAATTCCTCGTTTTTATGATGTCAGCGAAGGGGAAATATTAGTTGATGATATGAATGTAAAAGATTTTGACTCACAAGCGCTGCGAAATAAAATTGGGTATATTTCTCAAAAGGCATGCTTGTTTGAAGGAAGTGTTCAATCAAATATTGCATTTGGTGATAATGGTAAACATTCAGCTGATATTCATGACGTGATGGATGCTGTTAGCATTGCACAAGCAAGTGATTTTGTTGAAAACATGGAAGATAGCTATGAGGCACATATTGCCCAAGGTGGTACAAACTTGTCTGGTGGACAAAAACAACGTCTTTCGATTGCAAGAGCCATTGCTCGTCGCCCAGAGATATTAATATTTGATGATTCTTTCTCAGCACTAGATTATAAAACAGATCGCAAGTTAAGATCAGTTCTGAAAAAAGAAACAAAAGGGACAACGTTATTAATTGTTGCTCAACGTATCGGAACAATTAAAGATGCTGATAAGATTATCGTTTTAGAAGAAGGACGTATTGTCGGAATGGGAACGCATAGTGAGTTAATTGAAAATTGCGATGTGTATCAAGAGATTGCGTACTCTCAATTATCAAAGGAGGAACTTGCATAATGAATAAAAAAAATAAACAACAAGCGAGTCTAGACAAAAAACAACAAGCGAGTCTAGGCAAACTATTTCGTTATTGTAAAAAATACCTTCCATTGATTATCTTTGCTTTAATCGGTGCTTCTATTGGAACTATTTTAACTTTATTTGGACCTGATAAATTGTCAGAAATGACAGATTTAATGACAGAAGGTTTAATGGGGGAAATTGATTTAAAAGCAATTGGTGAAATTGGAATGACGCTTGTTATCATGTATGGTGTTAGCTTTGTTTTATCATTTTCACAAGGGTTAATTATGGCTGGTGTGACGCAACGAGTATCTCAAAGTCTACGAACAGCCTTATCAGAAAAAATTAATAAACTCCCGATGTCATATTATGATAACACAACAACGGGAGATATATTATCACGTGTCACAAACGATGTGGATACGATTGGTCAAACACTAAATCAAAGTATTGGAACATTAGTTTCTGCCGTTTGTTTATTCTTTGGATCATTAATTATGATGCTTAAAACAAATGTAACTTTAACTATTACAGGGGTTATTGCAACACTTATTGGATTTGGGTTAATCGCCTTCATTATGAAAAAATCACAACAATATTTCTTAAGTCAACAAGAATACTTAGGAAAAATAAATGGTCATGTTGAAGAAGTTTATGGTGGTCATACGATTGTTAAAGCGTATAATGGTGAGCAACAAATGCGTGAAAAATTTGAGTCACTTAATGATCATTTAAAAGGGAGTGCTTTCAAAGCACAGTTATTATCCGGATTAATGATGCCATTAATGACATTCATTGGGAACCTCGGTTATGTTGCCGTTTGTATTGTTGGAGCAATCCTTGCCATGAATGATGTCATTTCATTTGGTGTTATTGTCGCCTTTATCATGTACGTCCGATATTTTACACAACCTTTAGCACAAATGGCACAAGCGGCTCAAAACTTACAATCAGCAACAGCTGCTAGTCATCGTGTGTTTGAATTCTTAGAAGCAAGTGAAATGGAAGATGAACAACATAAACAAACGTCTTTGCAATCTGCAAAAGGTGAAGTTGAATTTAAAAATGTTAAATTTACGTATGCAGGTTCTGAGAAACCAGTCATTAAAAACTTCTCAACACACGTTTTGCCAGGGCAAAAAATTGCCATTGTTGGACCAACTGGAGCCGGGAAAACAACGCTTGTTAATTTATTAATGCGTTTCAATGAAATCAATGGGGGTGACATTTACATTGATAAGACTCCAATTAGTGAATTGACGAGAGAAAATATTCACGACTTATTCTGTATGGTCTTACAAGACACTTGGTTATTTGAAGGCTCAATTAGAGAGAACCTTGTATACAATCAAGAGCACATTTCTAATGAAGAAGTTGAACGCGCTTGTGAGTCTGTTGGACTGCACCATTTTATTCAAACATTACATGATGGATATGACACTATTTTAAATGATAAAGTCAACTTATCAGCAGGTCAAAAACAACAATTAACGATTGCACGTGCGATGCTTAAAAATTCACCGATGTTAATTTTAGATGAAGCGACAAGTTCAGTCGATACAAGAACAGAACTTGTCATTCAACAAGCAATGGATCAATTAATGGAAGGTCGTACGTCATTTGTTATTGCACACCGACTGTCAACGATCAAAAATGCCGATGTGATTTTAGTCTTAAAAGACGGGGACATTCTAGAAAGTGGAAACCACGAAGATCTACTTGCTCAAAATGGATTCTATGCTGAACTTTATAACAGCCAGTTTGAAGAAGCATAAAAGATTTAACGTCCTTGCGATATAATACAAAAGCAAAAGCTCAGATAGCCAACTCGCTATCTGAGCTTATTGTTTAATAATGAGAAAATAGTTCTTGAACATTTAATCACACACATACATTTTTCAAGAGACATCTCCAATAAAATTGGAACCGAACTAGATTTTAAAAATCAAATATAATCAAACACCTCAACAAACAGACCGCCATAAAATTAAGTGCATAATAAAACTGAACTTAACGATTTAAAATAATAGAGAATCAAATGTGAACCATGCATCGATATGCTTGAATTAACTTTATGAAAAAATGAATCTTAAACCTCGGCTGAATAAAAAGTAAAACACAAAAAAGATTCAAAAAATACTTTAAAATAATTACACTATAAACAGAGCATTTTACCAATCGTTTATCATATCATTAATAAGAAAACAGACTTATAATACATAAAGCCTCATTTGAAGATAATTAGGTGTTATAATAACTAATGAGTAGACCGTTAGTATTATGTAATGATAGCGTGAGAGAAGAAACAACCATTTTTAGCGACTCTGTTATTGCTAGCTCACATAAATAATTTTTTATGAAACGGTAAAACTAATGTAAAGAAAGACTTGTTTACTGTATTAAACTTGATTAAGGAGCTATGTGAAATGAAACTATTTATACGAATCATCGTTTTTACGATTGGACTCACGATATTATCGTTAGGTGCTGTTTTATTATCTAAAACAGGTTTGGGAATTTCATCTTGGGATGCGATTAATTTTGGGTTAAGCGGTCTATTTGGATTAACACCGGGTACGTGGGTGAGTATATCATCATTAATTGTTTTAAGTATTGCAGCGTTGATGCAACGCAAAATGATTAATCTGATAAGTTTTGTCATTGGGATTATTACGGGTTTCTTTATTGACGGGTGGATTTATATATTAGCAGCTATGACGCTTGATACAACGCTACTTCAGTGGGGTGTGTTTGTCATTGCACTTTTAGTATTAGCACTTGGAATCGCCATTTATCTACTACCCAAATTTCCTCCAGGTCCAATCGATTTTTTAATGGTTGTTGTGAAAGATAAATATCATTTAAAACTCATGTACGCAAAATTAATCATCGATTTTATTTGCTTAATTGTTGCGTTCTTCGCTAGAGGACCGGTAGGTCTTACAACGATTCTCATTGCATTCTTGCTTGGCCCGCTGATTAATCTTTGGCAAAGTATTTTAATAAAACTCATGCCAAGTTTATCATTTGATGAAATTAAATAACGGATATAAGAAAACATCTCATTCTTCATTTGAAGTAGGGGATGTTTTTTTATGATTTATAAAAATAGCTCACAATATTTAGTCAAAAATGATGTGGTTTGCTAATCATTAAAAAGCGTATATGATAATAAAATGCTGTTCATTTCGTATTAACCTCTCCGATTCTTTTGCTAATTAGCTTCACAGAATCTGTATTTTAAAATAAGAATGTAACTTCATTTTTTGGAGGTTTCTTTTTGCTTCATTGGGATAAAAACCTTATTTTATAAAAAAAATGACGAATAGTGTTAGGAGACGCAACATATATAAACAGTATAGAAGTAAAATAGGTGAAATATAATTTTTAATTGACAATTATGCTGTGTTAGATAATTTTGTTGGTGCTTATCTAATTGAGGCTACCAATTTATTAGTTGAAACTATATCATTCGAGTGATTTCGATGAGATAAGTTATCTCATTTCAACATTTTCGTCTAACAGATCCTACAATAAAAGAGAAAAGGAGGAGGATATGATGAGTCAAGATAAAGATAAACAGAAGAAAACATTGGGATTGAAGGAAATTACCAAATTTATTGGGCCAGGTTTGCTAGTAACAGTCGGATTTATTGACCCGGGGAACTGGGCATCAAATATTGCGGCGG
>DNGE01000094.1:7565-10194 GCA_003486705.1 Bacillota bacterium | reverse complement strand
ATTTTGGATACTCATTGTTATGGATGGTGACATTATCAACGATCATGCTTATCGTGTTACAACATAATGTTGCGCATCTAGGTATTGCAACGGGGGACTGCTTGGCTGAAGCGACAACAAAACATTTAAATCCCAAGTTATCTAAAGTAATATTAAGCAGTGCGATGCTAGCTGTTGTCTCAACAGCGCTCGCTGAATTGTTAGGGGGTGCCATTGCGTTACAATTATTGTTTAATATCCCAATAAGAGTTGGGACGATTATGGTGCTTTTCATTACAATTATTTTATTGTTTACTAATTCTTATAGTAAGATGGAAAAATTGATTATCGGATTTGTTTCGATTATTGGATTTTCGTTTTTATACGAATTAAGTATCGTCCATGTCAATTGGCCTGAAGCATTTAGAAGTTGGGTTACCGTGAGTTTTCCACCTAATTCAATGATGATTATTATGGCGGTGCTTGGGGCTGTGGTGATGCCTCATAATTTGTTTTTGCATTCTGAAATTATTCAAAGTAGACAATGGAATCTAGAAAGTGATGAAATCATTAAGAAAGAATTAAAATTCGAATTCTTGGATACTTTCATCTCAATGCTAATCGGATGGGCCATTAACAGTGCGATGATTATTTTAGCGGCTGCAACTTTTTTTCAGAATGGTGTAGTGGTTGAAGAGTTGGGGCAAGCGCAACAATTGTTGGCTCCGATGCTTGGTTCGAAGGCGGCCATCATTTTTGGTATTGCGTTGTTGTTTTCAGGAATTGCGTCAACGATAACGGCAGCGATGTCTGGTGGGTCCATTTTTGCGGGCATGTTTAAAGAAACGTATGATTTGAAAAAAGGAAGAACGCGATTGGGTATAGTTGGAAGTTTGATTTTAGCAGCACTCATTATCTTTTTAATTGCAGACCCATTTAAGGGGTTAATCTATTCGCAAATGTTACTAAGCATTCAGTTACCAATCACCGTCTTCTTACAGATTTATCTCACGTCGTCTGAAAAAGTAATGGGAAAACATAAAAATCATTTGTTAACTAATATTGTCTTAATCATCATTGGGATTATTTTAACGATTTTAAATATTATGTTGTTTATCTCGATGTTTGCATAGGGGATTAAGACTAAGCCAAGCTTCTAATCATAATTAAAGTAAAGACATTAAAAATGACCTGACACTAACGCAGGTCATTTTAATTGTATGTCCAATCTCATGTGCCACATTATAATTTATGCGTGATATGTATAGTTAGACTGAGCCTTCATTTGATTGTCGTACATATAGAGCCCCGTATAATCCCAATAAGAGTCGGCTGTCACTCGCACTCCTGAACTATTGTATGGAATAATTTCTCCTAAAAGTCTCTCTCTAGATTTATTACAGTATAATTTTTAGATATAAATGTCACAATATCAACGTTTTCAAAAGTTCATCAGAACAGAAATTGGTAAATTAAGTTGCAATAATTATCTACAATTAGGTTTAATTTGTAGGGAATCATTCCTAGTATCATATATTACAAGTTGAAAAACTTATATAAAGGACTATAGTAGATTATGAGTTGAAAATAACATATAATAATATTATAAATAGATAAATAGATAAATAGTTAATTAAAATGAGTGAGGAATAAAGATATTTTGATGGAGGTGAACACATTGAGTAAAAAGGAACTAGAATTTGCAGTATTTTGTATTGAGAATATTGCTGATTATTTACATATGAATGCACAAGATATTTATCAGTTGTTAGGTGTCAGAAGTAGAATATTATTTGAATACATTGTCCCCTCGTTTGAACCGTTGCATACGCAGAGTAAAGAATACATCATTAATGAAGTGATAGAACTAATGAAACAGAAGGACTTGCAAAAAATGCGAGTATAACAGAAGAAGAAGCAATGGGGCTTTTTTATGGTTCAAAAACATACCAATTAATTTCGGAAGGTGTTGGCGATCTGCATTGTTATTCGGATGGTTATTTAGTAGAGGAGCTCATGCTTGAATATAAGCTTATGGAAGATATAGGATACTATTAAATCAGTAAGGTAATTTTAGTGAATGAAAAGTCATTTATCCTTTGACTATAAAAATCTTTTCTACATTAATGTAATGAAAGATTAGTTAATTAAACTGAAAAATTTTAATTTATGGAGTGAACAAAAATGTCAGCATTAGAGAAAAAATTACAACAAGAAGTGATTAAAAACTGTGAAATTGCAGAAAGAGAATATGGATGTAAGATGACAAGATTTTTACAGACAGTAGAACGTTTTGGGATTGTCAAAACGGCAGAAGAAATTTTTAGAAAAGGTCGTACNNGAAGTGATAGAACTAATGAAACAGAGGGAGTTGATTTAATGCTAGTTTTTCATGGATCTTATTGTGAAATAACGACGCCAGATATCAAATATTCTAGAAACAGATTAGACTTTGGACCTGGATTTTATTTGACTCCTATAGAAGAACAAGCGATTAATTGGGGATCGAGGTTTAAACGATTAGGAAAACTTGGAATAGTTAATGAGTATGAAATAGATTTTGAACAAGTGAAAGAAAAATACGAGGTTTTGATTTTCGATGATTACAGTCCAGAGTGGTTAGAGTTCATTATTAAATGTCGAAATGGTG
>DNGE01000094.1:0-7322 GCA_003486705.1 Bacillota bacterium | reverse complement strand
GAAGTATGACGTTATTGCGGGCGGAATAGCTGACGATAAAGTTTTTAACACAGTAGAGTTGTACTTAGATGAACTTATTAGTAAAGAAGAGGCGCTAGGTAGATTGAAGTATCATCGTCCTAATTTTCAAANNTGGATGGTGGTTTTTGTTTTGTCTTGGTTTAACTTTATTTATGGAAAGAGTACGGGGCGTGCTATATTTTTGCATTGTGATAGGGGAGTTAGGATTAAAAAAACCTAAAGTTAAATTATGGAATTTTTAATGATGAAGTGTTATGATAGGTGTACGAGTTAAGGAAGTATTAAAAGATTAGATTGAAGTCGTCTTGATTACGTTAGGATGAAACAATTATTTATAGCGGGTGCTAGGTTTAAAAAATGATCACTATTATGAATGATTAGTGGTTGAACGTCGTAAAATGTAAGTAGATTAGAAAAAGTAATCTAAATAGATGATGATAAAAAGGAGAATATAATGAGTCAGACAATGGGATTAAAGTCACGAACTGAAATTGAAGAAGAATCAAAGTGGAAAATTGAGAAAGTTTATGGTAGTACTGAGGCTTGGGAAAAAGATTTTAAATCGTTAAAAGAAAAAGCGCCTCAATTAAAAGAGTTTCATGGGCGTCTTGGAAATGTTGCTGATTTAAAAACCTATTTAAAATTAGAAGAAGAATTGGCTCGATTACTTGAAACGTTATATGTTTTCGCCCATATGAAAAGTCATGAAGATACGTCTAATTCACAATATCAAACATTAGTGAATAAGATTGATCCATTTATGGCGGAGTTTTCAAGTTACAATGCGTTCTTTACGCCAGAGATTTTAGCGCTTGAAGAGGGTGCAGTTGAGAAAATGATCGCAAGTGACGAAGAACTTAAGGTTTATGATACATTCTTTAAAGTGTTATTAAAGGAAAAACCACATATTCTTTCTAAAGATATGGAAGAGTTATTAGCATCTGCCTCTGATTGTTTAGGTGCTTCTGAAAGTATTTATACAATGTTAACGAATGCGGATATGTCGTTTGGAACTATTAAAGGTGAAAATGGTCAGGAGATTGAATTAACGGAAGGAAATTACAGTTCGTTAATTAAAAGTAAAGATCGTTCAGTGAGAGAAGCGGCATTTAAATTATTATTTAACACGTATAAAAAATATGAAAATACGATTGCAACAAGTTTAACAAGCTCATTAAAAACAACAATCTTCTATGCAAAAACAAGAAAATATGCGTCTTCGCTAGAAGCTTCATTAAAACCAAATGATATTCCAGTAGAAGTTTATAAAAATGCGATTGAAACAATTAACAATAATTTAAAATCTCTTCACCGTTATGTGGGCTTAAAGAAAAAGTTATTAGGGTTAGATGAAATTCATATGTATGATTTATATGTGTCTGTGATCGATGTTGAAAAACAACATATCGAGTACAGCGATGCGGTTGAGATGGTGAAAGTGGGATTAAAACCACTGGGTCAAGAATACTTAGATATCTTTGATGAAGGAATTAAAAATGGATGGGTTGATGTTTATGAAAATAAAGGTAAAAAGAGTGGGGCTTACTCATGGGGAAGCTACGATACGATGCCTTATGTGTTGTTAAATTACAATTATGATTTAAACGATGTTTCAACACTGGCTCATGAAATGGGGCACTCGATTCATTCTTACTATACGAGAAAAGAACAACCTTACGTTTACGGAAACTACACGTTATTCTGTGCGGAAGTGGCTTCAACAACGAATGAAATTCTTCTTATTAATGACCTGATTGAGAAGGAACAAGACAAAAATAAAAAATTATATCTCATTAACCAAGAATTGGAGCAAATTAGAGCGACTGTATACCGCCAATTAATGTTTGCTGAATTTGAGTTAATCACACATGAAACATTGGAAAAAGGTGAGGCATTAACGTCGGATGATTACAATAACATTTGGTATGATTTAAATGAAAAATATTTCGGACCTGAGATGGTTGTTGATGAAGAGATTAAATCGGAGTGGGAACGAATTCCTCACTTCTATAGTGATTTCTACGTGTATCAATATGCAACAGGTTATGCAGCGGCATCTGCATTTGCTAAATCTATTTTAGAAAATGGAGAAGCAGCGGTTGAAAAATATAAAGGCTTCTTAAAAGCAGGTGGTTCTTTATATCCAATTGATACGCTTAAAAATGCAGGTGTTGATATGACGACATCTAAACCATTAGATGCAACGATTGAACGATTTGATGAGTTGTTGGATATGTTAGAGGAATTGATTTAGACTCGGTATATTGTCATTATAAAAAGAGAACAGTCTCCCTTGTACTAGGGATGTGTTCTCTTTTTGATTTGGTTAATAAAATTTATTAGTCATTTGGTGGTTGAAGTGGCAGGTAATTAACATTAACTGTTAACAATTACACTCGGATATTTTATGTAATGCGACTAAATATTTAATTGAAGCGCGTCGAAATCAACCTGAAATTCATATTTTTTGATAAATTCATTCAGCCCTTTATAAAAAGAAAGAGGTCTGTTCTGTTGTTTAAATAAGAAAAGGGCATCAGTTAAATATTGATTTGCCTGTTCTGTGTTATTAAATACTTGTTCATAAATAGCAAGGTTACAATAAAGAAATGGGAGTCTGGCTAAATTATAATTTTTGCTACAATATTCTATCCCTTTTAAAGAGTAGAATTTAGCTTGGTCATAAGCTTTTACTATAAGTGAAATTTTCCCAACTGTATAACAATATTTAGAAATAATTTCGTAATCTTCTAATATAGTTTGATTTTCTAGATGACTGATTAACTGTTGATAGATGACAATAGCCTGAGAATGTTTACCAAGGTTCATATAGCAGAGGCAAATATCGTGAATTAAATCTAGTTGATCAACTGTTAATAAATCTAAATTTAGTTGTTCAATTAAAAAAAGAGGCTGTATGAGTTTAATTGATTTACTGAATAAATCAATGGCGTAGATGTAATTTCTATTAAGATTAGCTTCATAAATTCCTTGCATCCAACATAAAAGGTGCTGGACATTATTATTAGGATTCGGGTCGTGGGCCAAGTAAGAAATATAGAGTTTTTTCATCTCTGAAAAATTACCTGTTACTCTTAACTCTTGAAATTTTTTAGATAGTATCAAGTATTCTTCGGGATTTTTATACGAACTATGAATTTGTAATTCATGCAAACTAATATTTAATTTTTGCGATAACTGAATAATTAAATCATAATTTGGTTTTCTTTTTCCAGTGCACATCTTAGAGAAGTTAGAGTGATCGCATAGTCCTTCAATAAGTTGTGCATTATTTAACCCCACAGCATTAGCTTTTTTTAATATATATTGAAGTGCTTGGTTGCAATCAAAGTTAGAACTCATTTACAATCCCCCCTAGTTTAAAAAATATTAAAATGGTCAAATTGACCAAGAATAATCATTTGGAATATTATACCATAGTTAGTGGTGGTAGGGAATTATATGAGAGAAGAATATAGCTAAATTAGCTGTAGTCTCTTTTAGATTCAGTAAAGGTGTAGGGTTATATTTAAAAAATAAGAATGAATCGGGTGGTGTGTATGGAATTATATAAGGAAATCAAATCATTTTTTTATTTATATTTAGAAAAAAAAGATAAACGGTCACTTGTTTTATCAAAGGTTTTGGCTATTTTAACAAATCTTACAATAATATTAGTTCCGCTTATCCAAAAAGAAGTCTTATCGCAAATTGGAAATGGTGAGATGAAGAATCACTCACTTATCCTATTGTTTATCATTACAATTGTTGGAACGGTAGCACTTGTTATTGATGCAATCCTTTTGAATCATATAAGTCGCTTAATTCGTTCAAAGTTACAGCGTTCTTTACTATCAACATCTCTTAGACATAAAGTAGATATTATTGACAAAAAAGGACCTGGGGCATTCATGGTTAGTATTTTTGGAGATACTGAAAAAGCTACGGCTTTCTTGAAAACTAATTATTTCTCTGCTATTTTAAAATGTATTTCTATGATGATTGTATTTATTATTGCATGCTCGTGGTCGTATATATTTCCACTTGTAATAATTCCAGCTTATGCAGTGATTATACTTATTTTAAGGGTTTTAAATAAATGGCATTTGCATGAATTTAAATTGGGAAGAGAGTTAGTATATAAAATTAATCCACTGGTATTAGAATTTCTAGAAAATAATAAGAGTATTTTGGGATATGCAAATATTGAAGAATATGAGAATAATTTATTTTCACTTATGAAAGACCGAGATCAGCATTTTGAAAAATCTGAACTATATATGATACTATCTACGTTAACTGTTGAAGTAGTTAAAACGTTGAGTACGGTGATCTTCTTTTGTTTGGCAATAAATGAAATTTATTTAGGACGATTAAGCATTGCATCTTTTATTGCTATGACATCGTATTTAGCATCAATCTTTAGTCCTATTACTTCAATGCAAAGTATTTATATGTCGTTGAATCAGTATAAAATGTATAAGGATAGAATTGCTTCAAATATAAAAGATAATCTTCGAACTGATCTTCCGGCTCAAATGAATATTGCCTTGAAAGAGTGTTCATTTGCTTATCAGAGTGAGAAAATATTGGATAATGTATCGATATTAATTGATAAAAAAATTAGTTTGGTTGGAACTTCTGGGGAGGGAAAGACGACATTAATTAATTTACTGTTCGGTGAGAATATACCTGAATCAGGAGAATGTTTATTTGGAGGCTTACCTGTAACCACTATCTCGAAATTTTACTTATTTAATAAAATTAAGTTGTATACGCAAACGCAAGAACTATTTGATGAAGATTTATTATTCAATATTTGTTTAAATAAAAAGCCGCTGTCAACCTTAATATATCAAGATAAAATTAGAGAATCAATTAAGTTAATTAACGCGTTGCAAGGGAAAATAAAATCCAATGTCTTCAGTTTAAATGATAACGAATCTGAATTTATTAAGTTAATTTTTTCTGAAGATGAAGCAATGACAAATAGGGAACTTATTATGAAATCTATTGGACAACTGAATGAAAAAGTTATTTTAGATTTAGCAATGATGTTAGTTGATCGAACATACTATATTGAAGAAAGATATGATAATTTAATAAAAGAATTAGAGATTGAGCATCTGAGGGGGCGTAAATTTGGACAAAAGGGGAGCAAAATTTCAGGTGGCGAAAAAAATAGAGTTTGTTTAGCGCGCTTTTTGTTAAGTCAAAACTTAGAATATTTTGTTTTAGACGAACCATTTGTTCATCTAGACTCTATTTCAGAACAAAAATGTCTGGAAGTCCTACGTAAATATTTAGTTGGCTCAAAAGGGATTATTATTTCACATAAATTAAATATTATTAAAGAACTATCAGATGAAATTATTGTCCTTCAAAATGGGAAAATAACAGGTGCTGGAGGTCATGAGATGCTATTGAAATCAAATGATCTATACCACGAATTATACGATAAGTTTTTGTATTCGAAACAGGATAGTATATTAGAGAATTAGAATGTTAAGTGTCATTGATTTAATGAATGAAGGTAAAAAATCTCTATTTTATTAATACGGATAGTTAAAATACTATTAGTTTTGAGAAATTACCTAGATATAATTGATATTATTGATAAAGATTTATATTAAGCAATAAAATTAAATGGATGTTATGCAAAATCAATAGGGAGGAAGATATATGGGGAATTGTAAATTTATTAAAATGCTTTTAGTTGGAGCGGTTTGGTTTTCTATATCTTATTATTTCAATTCTGAGATACATGCTGAATCAAGAGAGAATAATATTAATGATAGGGCAACGCAAATAATTCAACATGCTTATTATTATGTGGATGAAATAGAGTATGAAGTTCCCGAAAATCAAAAAGATGATTTTATTAATGAAAGTTTAACAGTTGATATACCATATAATATTGAAAATGAACCTCTAACAAATATAGAAAATACAGCTGAGCGTCAACCATACGCAAACGTGTGTATAGCAGGAAATGAGTTCGATGGTACAAGAACATCAAGTGGTTTTACATTAGGTAAATCGGGAACTAGAGTAATTAATAAAACCAATAAGCCAATAACAGAAACATCTGAGCTTAGTAGTACAGCAACTGTTTCAGGTACTATTACAGGAAGTGGTGGATTTGACTGGAAGGTGATTGAAGCAACAGTTGGATTTGAAATAGGTGGTAGTTATTCGTGGACTACTTCACAAGCAACAAGTATAACAGTAGATCCAGGATATTGGGGGTGGATTGATTATGGAGCGCATTCAGAAACGTGGAAAGGTAATTTTTATTATTTAACAGAAAGTTGTAATCAGAGTAACAAGCGTTATATTACTGTAAAAGGACCAAAGTATAAGGCAAAATTAGCAAAGACGGAAAAATATCCCTATTAAATTATTTTTTTCTAAGGAGCGCTCTTTATGAAATGGCACATGAGAACTTTTTTTTCATTACTTTGTTCTGTATTACTCCTTCTATCTTGTGAGAAATCTTTTGAATCTGACTACAGTTGTAACGATAAACAAGAAAAAAGTGAAGAAAACATAAAAATTTTAGAATCAATAAAAATTAATGAAGCACCCAAACACGCTAAAACACCTTCGGAAGCTATTACTCATCAATTTGAAGTTGTTTTTGAAGATGGAAGTAGTCGATTAGCTACTGAAAATGATATAATATCTGAAACCATCATTGGCAATCAGGGGATATTGACAATACATTCTCCTGAGGGAAATGATAGATATGCTAGCTTCCTTTATCATATGGAAGATGAGTGGATTTTAGATGCTATTTTAAGAGTATCGGCTACAGAAAATCTTACTTTTAAGGAAAAAGAGGGCGTATACCTACCGATGGAAGAATTTAATTTTCTTAAAATGAATGTAGAAGTTAACTCACATAATCAAGAATTATGGGTATTTGTTGATTTAGAAAATGTTATAACCATTACGAGATTGGATAGATATAGTTTTGTTGAAAACAGAGAGGTTCGAAAAGTGATACTTAATAATGGGGCTGAGGCATTTATGTCAAAAGATGATTATGAAAATTACTTTTTGTATTACTATGATATAGAGAAGATTATTATTATAGCTGGGAATATAAAAGAAAGGGATGAGTTAATAAATATTGCTAACTCATTACCATCTGTGACAGATCCAGTATTCCCAGCTACAACAAAATAACATTAATTTTTATGTGTAGTCGAGTTAAGTAATACAGAGGACTTACAATTATTAGAATCAATACAGACTTGAAGTTAATGATAAAAAAGGAGAACGGCACCCCTATAAAT
>DNGE01000145.1 GCA_003486705.1 Bacillota bacterium | reverse complement strand
TTGTCGTGGTGGCGGGCTTTCAAGGTATTAACGATGAGGGAGATATCACGACGCTTGGACGTGGCGGTTCTGATACAACAGCGGTTGCCTTAGCTGCAAAACTGGGATGTCCTTGTCATATTTATACGGATGTTGAGGGGATTTATTCGGTAGACCCTAGGTTATATAAAAATGCGAAAAAATTAGAGGCCATCAGTTACGAAGAAATGATGGAAATGGCGAGTCTTGGGGCGGGTGTCATGGAGACGAGAGCGATTGAAATTGGATGCAAGTATAAAATCCCGATTTATGTGGCTTCAAGTTCGACACAAACAAGGGGGACATACATTAAGGAGATGAGTGGTGTGATCGAAGAAAAAGTAATAACAGGCTTAAGTGTGAGCGATGATGTGTTAATGATGACGGTGAGTAACATTGCATTTAATTTAGAAAATGTAGCCATTATTTTTGAAAAGTTAGCGCAGGCAAATGTCAATGTTGATATGATCAGTCAAACCGCTCCGATGAATGGACGTGTCAATATATCGTTTACAGCATCAAAGGATGATTTATTTACGATTTCGGAAGTGGTGAAGGCCATTAAGTCTGAAAATCAAGAGGTTGAGGTCATGATTGAAGAAGACATTACAAAAGTGTCAGTCGTTGGGATTGGGATGATGAATCAAAGTGGTGTGACCGGTAAGTTGTTTAGAATACTGGCTAATCACAAAATTGCGTTTCGTCAAGTGACGACATCAGAAATCAGTATTTCTTATACGATAGATGCAAAAGATAAACAGAAAACAGTTTTAGTCCTAGCGACAGAGCTTGGGTTATAAGGAGTCGTTTTGGCATAATCGTAGAACGCATATTAAAGATAGGGAAAATGAAAGAACAGGTGAGTGTATGGTAAAGATAGAAGACTTAAAAAAGAGTGTGATGGCGCATCGCAAAGCGTTGCACCAAATGCCAGAACTGGCGTATGAAGAATTCTTAACGTCAACATACATTGTAGAAGCATTAAGGGCACTCGGTTACGAGCCACAAAAAGTGGCAGGGACAGGGGTTATTGCTTATAAAAAAGGACTCAGTGAGGAGTGCGTTGCTTTTCGTGCTGATATGGATGCCTTAAGCATTAAAGAAGACACTGATCTCCCCTTTGCATCTTGCAATGGATTGATGCACGGATGTGGGCATGATGGCCACATGGCCATCTTGCTTGGCTTTGCCGAACATGTGGCCAGGCTGCCAAAACTGAATAAAAGTATTTTATTTATTTTTCAACCGGCAGAAGAGGGGCCGGGCGGAGCCGCCCCTATCTTAAAAGAGGGTGTTTTTCAACGCTATAACGTGAAAAACGTCTTTGGTCTTCATCTGTTTCCCGATATTGAGCAAGGCAAAATCGGCCTTCGCAAAGGCGTCATGACGGCTCAAACTGGAGAGTTTGATGTCATCATTAAAGGGCGTGGCGGCCACGGGGCCATGCCACACACAGCCAATGATGCGCTCATTGTTGCGGCGCAATTAATTAATAGTTATCAAACGATTGTGAGTCGAAATGTGAACCCCATCGAGGGATGCGTGGTGACCATCGGGACGATTCACGGTGGGGAACGTCGGAATATTATTTGTGAAAATTTAGTGCTTGAAGGAACGATTCGAGCGTTTAGCGAAGAGATTTATAATCAGGTGAAACAACGAATGGTTGAAATAAATCAAGGGTTAGCCGCGATGTTTAATGTAAAGGTTGAGGTTGTGTTTCATGATTTATATCCTTGTATTAACAACGATGAAAAGTTAGTTGAACGTATTGTGCAATCCGACATTGGAAAAAATGTCATTGAGCTTGATCCGATGATGATCGCAGAAGATTTTGCCTTTTATCAAAAAGTCGTACCCGGTGTCTTTTTTATGCTCGGTTCTAAAAATGAAACCTTGAATTATACGTATCCGCTACATCATAGTAAGTTTAACTTTGATGCTGAGGTTTTAGTTCATGGGTTACAGTTATATGATCAGGTGAGTCAGTTATTCAAGATTTATGAAGGGGAAGGAGCGGAATGAGATGAAAAAATTTAATGTTGCGATTGTTGGGGCAACTGGGCTTGTGGGGCAAACGTTTCTAAAAGTCCTAAAAGAGCGTCAGTTCCCTATTGAGAATCTTTACCTAATGGCCTCAAGCCGTTCAGCGGGAAAACAAGTGGAATATAACGGCGTGTCTTACGTCGTTGAAGAACTGTGTGAAACGTCATTTGATAAACAAATAGATATTGCATTATTTTCAGCCGGCGGGGAGATTAGTAAAAAATATGCGCCCATAGCAGCGGCGCATGGCACAATCGTTGTGGATAACTCAAGTGCTTGGCGAATGGACCCAACCATTCCGCTTGTAGTACCTGAAGTGAACCCTCACGCCATAAAGCCTGACAATAAAATAATTGCGAATCCTAACTGTTCAACGATTCAATGTGTGGTCCCATTAAATGTGTTACATCAGGCCTATCATATTAAGCGCATCGTTTATTCCACTTATCAAGCCGTCTCAGGGTCTGGGATTTCAGGTCTTAACGATTTGGAGAATGGGGTGAACGGGTTAGAGCAGACGTTTTATCCGCACCCGATTGCGTACAATTGCTTACCGCATATCGATCAGTTTTTAGATAACGGGTATACAAAAGAAGAAATAAAAATGATAGAGGAAACGAAAAAAATATTAGGTGATGCAAGCTTAAAAATTACGGCAACAACCGTGCGAGTGCCGGTTAAATATGGGCACAGTGTGAGTATAAATGTCGAGTTTGAGAAGGCCTTTGAATTAGCGGATGTTTTTGAATTGTTAAAAGGGGCGACTGGGATTAAGGTCGTGGATGATGTGAAAAATAATCAGTATCCGTTAGCCATTCACGTTGAAGGTCAAGACGAGGTTTATGTTGGCCGTATCCGACGTGATTTTAGTACAGAAAATGGATTAAATTTATGGGTGGTTGCCGACAATATACGAAAAGGGGCCGCAACGAATACAGTTCAAATTGCCGAACACTTAATCCAACACCTAACAGAAAGCGAAGTGTTTGCATGAGTCAATTTATAGGATCAGGGGTCGCGTTAATTACCCCATTTCAAAACAATGAAATAGATTATAAAAAATTAGCAGCATTATTAGAGTGGCACGTTCAACAACAAACAGATGCCATTATTATTTGTGGGACAACGGGTGAGGCCGCAACGATGAGCGAGGAAGAGAAAAAAGCCGTTGTTAAATTTACGGTGGAAACAGTCAATAAACGAATCCCAGTCATTGCAGGAAGCGGAAGTAATAACACAGCGTCAGCCATTTTATTTAGTCAATATTGTGAGTCGGTTGGTGTGGATGGTCTTCTAGTTGTAACGCCTTATTACAATAAAGCAACCGACGTTGGTTTAATCAAGCATTATGAAGCGATAGCTACCCATGTGAATATTCCAATTATTTTATACAATGTCCCAGGGCGCACCGGCCTTAACATGAGTCCAAACGTTGTATTTAAATTATCACAAATTCCGAATATTGTGGGGATTAAAGAGGCGAGTGGAAACATTAGTCAGGTTGCTGAAATAGCACGCTTATGTGGGGAGAATTTTTATATTTACAGTGGTAATGATGATCAAATTGTTCCTGTGTTATCACTCGGTGGCAAAGGGGTCATCTCAGTGGTTGCAAATATTTTGCCGCGTGAAACGCATGAAATGGTCATGAATTACCTTAATTTGAATGTAAGTAAAGCTTTGCAACAACAGTTAAGTATGAAACCGTTAATCGATGCCTTGTTTATTGAAGTCAATCCAATCCCCGTCAAAGCGGCGATGAATGAACTTGGCATGGACGTTGGACATGTTCGTCTGCCGTTAACGGAACTAAGTGAGGACCATTTAGTGATTTTAAAACAAAAATTAGAAACATATGTATGAAATGAAGGTGATGTAGTTTGTTAAAAATTGGACTAAGTGGTTGTAATGGAACAATGGGACGTGTGATCATGGATTTAGTCATGAGTTATGAAGGGATGGACATTGTGTTTGGATTAGATAATGTCAGAGATAAATATGATAATCCATTTCCAGTATTTAATCATCCCTCAAAAATAAATGTACCTTGTGATGTGATCATCGATTTTTCAAAACCAGAAGGAACAAATGATTTAGTACAGTATTGTATCGAAAAAGAAGTGCCGATTGTGATTGCTACCACAGGATTATCACCGGAACAAGAATTAAACATTCTAGAAGCCGCCACGCGTATTCCAATTTTTAAGTCATCCAATACGTCGATTGGGGTTAATGTACTTCTTGATTTAGTCAAAATGGCCACTCGTGTATTGAGCGATGAATTTGATATTGAAATCATTGAAAAACATCACAATAAAAAAGTCGATGCGCCAAGTGGTACGGCCTATATGATAGCAAATGCGATCAATGACGAATTAAATGAAGTCATGACCTACAATTATGGTCGCAACGGAAAAGACGCCCAACGTGAAGAAAAAGAAATCGGGATTCACGCGGTACGTGGTGGAACGATTCCTGGGGAACATACGGTTATCTTTGCTGGCCTTGATGAAATCATTGAAATTAAGCATACCGCGTTATCGAAAAAAATCTTTGCTAAACAAGCGATCAACGTGGCGCAATTTATTGTAAATAAAGAGCCCAAGTTATATAACATGAACGATTATATTAATCAACACTAATGACGGATAAAAATCAATTCATATCCTTTAGCATGAAATGATAAAAAAGAATGAGGATTGAAAAAAGCCTGATTAAAGGCAATAGTCTAAAGGCAAATGAACGACGTCTAAAAAAGTGAATAGAATAAGGGAGAGAATCAGATGAGTGAGAAAAAATTAACA
>DNGE01000114.1:11796-23481 GCA_003486705.1 Bacillota bacterium | reverse complement strand
GACATTCCCGGATATATAAGCAGACCCTATCCCGTCCGAGAGTAATAGGTGTCGTATTAGAATCTAAGTTCGGCTACACCAGATTAGTTAAAGTAAATAAAAAACTTTAAAACAACATTTTCAAATATAGATCTATTCAAGGATTAAAACGCTGCTAGAAACAAGCTGAATTTATACCATTATTAAGCGTTAGATGGTAAGAAAGTGTAAAAAAGCAAACAGTAGGTTGGAAATGCGACTTGATTTGCTAGTATTCATAATTTCACTTTGATATAATATTTTTAATACCGTTAGGTAAATACTTACCAAATTGGAGAGGGTTATATGAAAAGATTACGTAATGTTTTAATTACAATTGTTCCGTTAATCGTTCTTTTTTTAGTTGCTGATTATGTTTTATTAGTGCCATTAAATATTCGTTTTGAGGAAGGATTCAGTTTATTTTTTGGGTTACTTGTTATTGCTATGATTGCTTATTTTTATGAAGATGTTAAATATATGTTACAAGATCTTGCAAAGGGGCACGAAGTTGCGTTTCCAAGTAAAAAAGTAAAGGCGGCTTTTATTGTATTAGTTGTCATTTACATCGGATATCATGTATCATCACTTCCAGTTTTCTTTAGTCAACAATATCGTGATTTAATTGGTGAAATTGAAACGAAGGAGTTTGTTGAGGAGATTCCATCAGTTGATTTAGCAAAAATTCCAATTGTTGATGAAGCATATGCTCGTCGTTTAGGTGACAAAAAGCTTGGTGAAGATGTGGGGCTTGGTTCTCAAGTTTATGTAGGGGATTTCACGTTAATTAGTATGAAAGATGAATTATTCTGGGTTGCTCCGTTAGAACATACAGATATCATTAAATGGTTTGTTAATCGTGAAGGAACACCAGGATACATTATGGTATCGGCAACGGATGCTCAAGATGTTCGTTTGGTTCAAGAAGATGCTCAAGGAAATCCGATTAATTTAAAATATTTAGAATCAGGTCATTTTGGTGATAATGTTAAACGTAAAGTTTACTTTGATGGAAATATGACAGAAGGATTAACTGATTTCTCGTTTGAATTAGATGATGAAGGACGTCCGTATTGGGTTGTTACAACTTATACAAAACGTGTTGGAATTAATGGTGGTTCTGATGCAACAGGTGTTGTTATTGTTGATGCACAAACGGGAGAAACAACTAAGTATACTGTTGATGATGCTCCAACATGGATTGACCGTATTCAACCAGCCCAATTTGTGGTTGATCAAATTAATGACTGGGGTTGGTATGTAAATGGCTTCTTAAATACGCTATTTGCTAAAAAGGGAATCATTCAATCAACACCAGGTATGAACTATATGTTCTTAGATGGTGAATGGTATTTCTACACAGGAATGACATCAGCTGGAGCAGATGAATCAACGACTGGATTTATGTTATCAAATACTCGTACAAAAGAGACAACATTCTATAAAATTGGTGGAGCAACTGAAACGGCTGCAATGAGTACAGCAGAAGGTAAAGTTCAAAACTTTGGCTATAGTTCAAGCTTCCCATTATTATTAAATATTGAAAATGAACCGACATATTTTATGACGTTAAAAGATAAACAAGGATTAGTTAAACAGTATGCCTTTGTTAATGTTAAAGATTATTCAATCGTTGGAACAGGAGAAACATTAAGTGATGCTCGTGTTAACTATATTAAGGTGATGTTTGGAAACGGAGAACTTCCAACAAATCCATCGGGTGAAAGAAAATCATTGACGGCGAGTGTTGAACGTTTTGGAAGTTATGAAACAGGTGGAAACACGTATTACACGTTAATTTTAGAAGGTATGCCTAACTTATTGTTAGTTGCACCAAGTACAATTTCACCTGAACTTGCTATTACACGTGAAGGCGATAGTGTTGAAATAGAGTATATTGATGCGACAACTCAAACAAAAAATATTGTAAGTTTTGATAATCTAAACTTTGCACAATAAAATAAGAGGAGATAAAATCTCCTCTTATTTTAGTAGAATATAAATTGGGGGAATAAAAATGAAGCGTATTTTAAGAATAGTGGTTCCCATCCTACTCATTGTTTCGGGTGTTATTTTTTTAATTGTAGGATTTTATCCCGTTATTGAAATGAAGCAGGGGGTTCAATCTTCATTACAGGAATGGGAGGAACAAAAAGAGGAATTAGTGAGTATACCAAAAGAAGAAATAAAAGATGGAACAATTATTGCGACCTTAAAGATTGCAGATTTTGAAAAAATACTACCGATTAGAATTGGAACAACGGATCTTATTTTAAGTAAAGGTGTAGGGTTAGATACAACGACTCCTCATGTTGGAGAAATCGGAAACTCTGTTTTATACGGTCATCGAGAAGAGATTTTTTGGGATTTAAAAGATGTGAAATTGGGAGATACCTTACAATTTGAAACAGCTGATAAGACTTTAATCTATGAAATTACCGATATAAAAATTGTCGATCCAGATGATCCAGTTATTTATGAACAAACAGAACAGTCAAAAGTAACATTAGTAACTTGTTATCCGTTTATTTACATGGGAGACACGCCAGAACGTTACATCGTTATTGGAACACTAGTTGAATAGAAAAAGAAGATGCTTTTGATGAAGGCATCTTCTTTTATGTTAACTATTTATTTAAGTTGAATAATTCATCCCAACTTGCTTTGAATTCTTCAGCAAGTGTTGGTTTATATGTTTCATGTAAAACTGTAGCTTCTTCGATTGTTCCAGTTGGTTCGTAGTAGTATCCACCGATTACTTTATTATCGTTTACTAATGTGTATACATTGTAATCTTTGTTATCTTTTTTAGCTGTGTATTCATAGACACTAACTTCTTTTCCAACGTAATCAGATGGGTTTTCCCACACATACATCCATTGATTGTAAACTTCAGTATCTGCAGCCACGGTTTCATTTAAAGTATATGTTTTGTAAGGAACAGTTCCGTTAACATTTGTAACGTTAGTAAACCCTAAACCAGTCACATATGTCATATACTCATCTTCAACCACAGATGGCGTGTTATTTTGATTTGTTTCTGTTGTTGGAGTACTAGTTTTTGAGCATGCTGTTAAAACAATACCTAGTACTAATGCCATGATAATGCGTTTCATTAAGATCATCCTTTCGAATTATTAATCACCATTAGTATTTACCTATATTTCTCAAATATTCAAAAAAATATATAAAAAAAACAAGGTTTACTTAAATTTGTAAACCTTGTTGAATGATTAATAATTAATACCAGCAGGAACGATGTATTTATGTTCGTCAGCTGAACATGGTGTTACGGCATAAGTCATGTGACAAGCCGGACATTGATCAACTAAAATTGTTTTTGTGTACGTATTTCCACAGCTACATTTAATAGTTGCTGGAGTAGGCATTGGACGATCAGCCATCCCTTTCATACGTACTTTGTCAGCAACTGCTTGCCCATTTTCAAATTCACAACCACATTTCATTGTAATGATTTCACTCATTCTACTCATCCTTTCCGCTTCGAATATTACTTTTATTGTAACAGATATCGCTTCAATATGATGTGATGTAGGTCAAAAATAGTTATTGAATTCCAACTTTTAAAATATGCTCAGGTTGATGAGCTTTAGAAGGATGAATGACATATTTAGTTTGACAGTTAGGGCACAACGAATAAGTATGATCAAACTTAAAGCGATGACCACAACCACATAAATAAGTATGAGGGGTTTCTATTTCTTGAAAATACCCTATTTCTTCTAGATATTCTTTTACTTTACAAGTTTTTAACGATTGATTTTTATGAAAAAATCTATTATAACACATGAGCTCCACCTCATAACTTTTTATTTATTATTTACGTAAAAACGTTTACTTATTCGTTGAGAAAATACAATATTGTAAGTGCTCTTACTCTACGGTACAATAAGAGTATTAAGGCAGATGGAATAAATGGGAGGAGTGAGACTGTGATTGATACACATTGTCATATTTTGCCTGGGGTAGATGATGGAGCTAAAACAATGGATGAATGTATTGAAATGGCAAAGATCGCTGCATCAGAAGGAATTCATCATATTATTGCAACACCACACTATATCCAACATAGTGATTATTTAAATAAAAAACAATTAGAAGAAGTCGTTTGTGATGTTAATGAACAACTTAAGTTAAATGAAGTTAAATTAACAATTAGTTTAGGACAAGAAGTATTTTTAACGCCGGACTTACCAAAATTGTTAAAAGAAGAAGAGATTACAACGTTAAACGAAAGCTCATATTTATTAATAGAGTTTCCGATGAATGATATACCTATGTATGCTGAGGATGTCATTTATGAATTAAAATTAATGGGGATTACACCAATTATTGCTCATCCAGAACGTTATCCAAAAGTGATTGAGGATCCAAATATTATGCATAAGTTTTTAACACTTGGCGCATTGAGTCAAGTTAATGTGGGTAGTATTTTAGGCTTGTTTGGAGAGAAAGTACAAGAAACAGCTTATATTTTAATGGAGCACAACATGGTACATTTAAGCGCAACGGATGCCCATAGTTGTCGTCGTCGTGCACCTAAAATGCAAAAGGCACTAACACAAGTAACAAAATTAGATCCAGAAATGGCGCGCCTTTTATTTATGGAAAATCCATTTAAAGTCTACAATAACCTTGAAATTGAGACATTAACACCAAAAGAATATAAAAAGCCGACAATTATGACTAAAATCTTAAATGTTTTTAAAAAATCATCTTAAATGAGGTAATCATACCTCATTTTTTTTATATTTAAAAAAGGAAATCTACCTAAAAATTCGTATGGTAATAGTGAAAGGTGTGAATGCTATTGAAAAAAATTTACTATTTACCAAACCGATTATCCAATACATTATACTCATATGAATACTTATGCGAACTAAATGAAATGCTAAAAGACCATCACCAGACTAAAATCCGACTCTCATTAAAATCAACAACCTTTATTCAACCCAACTTAATTGCGGTGCTAGGATTTATTATTGAAAATGCAAAACTTAATGGAAACTCAATTATTTTATGTGACCTTCAACCACAAATCAAAACACTGTTGAAAAACTATCAATTCATTGAAAAAACGTCTTTAAATAAAGAGCATTATATGCCATATAAGACGTTTAAGCACAGTGAATTACAAGCATTTGATTTATATATAGAGTCAGCTTTAACATATATTAAAGACATTAAGTTAAAAGATTTAATTAAAACTCGACTAACTGAAATCTTTGTTAACGGGGTTAATCATGGTATTTTAAATCCAACTGCTAACGAGAAAAAGAAGGTGATTGAATCAACAAAATTTAATGATTTAGATGTTAAGCAGCCACTAAATGCAGAGACTGAATATCTTGAACAAATAGCAGAAGGAGCTTTAAGCGACAAGATGTCTGTATATTCTTCTAAGGTTCAACGTTTAGGAGAGGTTTATGTTTGCGGAACTATTAATTTAAGTTGTGATTGGCTATTTATTACAATCGTCAATCGCGGGGCAACTTTTTATGAAAATGTTGAATCTGTTTATCCAAAGATTAAGAACTATGAACGTTACGAATGCATTAAGTGGGCAATGGAGCCGTTTAATGGTACTAAAAAGAGGCCCGGTGTAGGCCTCTCGGTAATTACAAAAGAATTATATTTTAAAGGAGGTTATTGTTATTGTATTTCAGGTGACGGATATTATGAGATAAAAAAGAAAAAAGGTCATAGTATGCCGTTTTATTTAAACGGAACTATTATGACCTTAGGTTTTCCTTTGAAAAATTTAGTGTAGTTTTATTTTAAATAGTAGAGGTGTTACGGTACTTTCTGTCGTTCCTTTTTTATGCTCATAATGTTTAACAAATTTGTTTAAGGTTTGATCTCGATTTGAGATTTCTTCACATAAACGTAATAAATCAATTCCATCTTCTAAATCGGCAGCCTCTACTTCAAAATAGTGGCGATGAATATTAATGGTGGCCTCTTTAGAAATAGCACGGATGCCCTCTCTAATAGCGTGTTTATGATACGTTAAATCAACGGTTGCACAATATGATGGATCAACTAAATGGTACTTCACAAAATCCTCCTCCTCAATGACTAATTATGTTATTGACTAATGTTAATTACACAATATGTATCAGAATTAGAAAATAGTATGAATTTTTCATTTTTGTTAAGAAAAAGTTAAGTTTCGCCATTTTATGATATTTATTGATATAGAAGTGTTAAATAGTTGTTAATTTTGTTGGATATTGTAAAGAAAAGATTATGATTATACTTGTAGTAGCTGATATTAGGTTAGACGACATAAGGAGGAGGAACATGAAGCAAAACTATATCATTAATAAAAATACGATGTATTTAATTATGAGGAAAAATCCAGAAACAAATGAAGATTATACGACAGTAGTTGAAAAAGATATGACGTTTGATGTTTTAAAAAATCTTGATGAAATTACAGCGTGTAGTCTTAGATATTATGAAGAAGATAAGACATCAAATTCAAATGTATTAAAAGACTTTTTTGGTCAAAAAAAATTGCCGCTTTTAATTAGTTTCGACAATTATTTGGTGTTTATTAACGCGACGCTTAGTTCACGAAATAAAGAGAAAATTCTTATTTCAAATGAGTGGATTAACATGATTCGACCTGTTGGCAACAAAACTCAAATTAAGTTTAAAAATGGGATGTTTAAAACAATCTCTCAGTCAATTCATGTTATAACCAAACAACAACTGTTATGTTATTCAGTCATAGGGGTGGTAGGGGATGCTAAAAGAAAAGGAGTTTGGCAGGACAATCAAGTTAAATGTTTGTGAAGCGATTTATGTGATTAGAAATTTTAATCGAAGATGTACGTCTAAGATTTTATTACAACAGCATATTCGTCACTCAAATGAGATACCATACGTAAATTTTACATTTTATATTAATCAAATGAAATTTTATGAGCAACTTATTTTATTAACAACAGATAGTGGAGAACTAGAATTAATCATAGCGCCATATTATCAAGAAGTTGTGTTGTGTAAAATTTCATACCTTACTCATCATCAGTATGGTGGTTGGTGGTTTGAAATTGGAAATCTGCGATTTATTTTTCAATGTACTTATGAGTTCATAATGGAGATGATAGAAGATGAACAAAAATCACAATCGAAATATGATGAAAAAAACAAGTATGATAACGGATTGTTCCATGCTATTTGCTTGGGAGAAAGAATTGAATATTATGAGTTTTAATTATGTTTCTTTATCTTGCGATCAATCAACACGTTGGAACGAAGAAATTAAGGGAAAGACTTTAGTGCTTCATTTGAATAGATGGTCAAATCAGTCAACATTTAAATCAGTCATTGAAAAAAAGCTTAACGGAGATGAGGATCGATTTTTCATGAGTGAACTCATGGTAGTGGCTAAGCACCCATCGTATCAGAATGTTATTATTTCGTATGATTTAGGTCAAGAGACAACAAAGTTAAATCAAATATTCATTAAGAAGATTAAAACATGCTTAGTAGCGGGTGGGAATTTATTTCTTGTTATACCAGCTCAAAATCATTTAGAGCAATTTGCAAGGTTATTATACGAGTATGGTGAGGTGGTTGAATGTTTAAAAGGGAGCAGAACTTTAAAAAAACAACTTCAGTATTATTTTCAAGAAGTGAAATGTCATCATATTGAATGGCAACAACATTATAAGCAAGTTGAAGATATCATGCATGAGATGATTGAAGTTTATTCTCCCCTTTTGTTGCACCCCTCATTTGATTTAGAAGCTTTTAAATTATTTATAGAGGATCGCTTACAAAAAACGGGACCCCTCATTGTCAACAGGCATTATTTAATCTTTAAATGTATCCACAGAATAACATAAATCTAGGTATTACAAGTGTCGACAAAATCTTCCGTTTGTACTAGATAGTGTGACAAATAACTCTCATTTTCTTAATTATTTCGAACCTTGTTTCGACTTAATATATTAAAATTTTATATTTTTTTTTAATAAATATAAAAAATCCAAAAAATATTATTTACATTATTCCACAATATGTTAAACTTTTCTTATGCACAGGTTGTGGATACTTGGTAAAAATGGATAAAAATATTAAATATATTCATTGGTATTATCATATTTTATGACTTTCTTTAATTATCCACACTTGAGAATTCTTTCTGTGAATAAACTGTTGATAAATTGTTAGTTATTGGGGAATCATTTGCTAACTGGGGGATTTTGTGAGTGATAAGAGGGTTAGTAGTAGAATGTTTAATTTAATGAATAACTTTTTTAATCTGCTTACAGATCAATAAACTGATCACTAAAACTAAGAAAGAATATAACTATGATGGATTTAGCTATCCAAGATTTTGTGATGACAAATAAATAAATTATTTTTGAAATCAGTAAAATTTCTTTTTTGATTTCGTTTATCGTTAGCTTAAACAAAATCTTTTTTAAATGCCTCCCTATGGGCTGTATTTAGTGAGCAAAAAGTAAATTTCAAGTCAACAATCATATTTATTATAAAAATGATTCTTTTTGTTGTAATATCATAGCGTTTATTTTTTTACTTATTAAATACTTCAAATGTTAAATAGATTAAACAAGTGGTGACTAGAAACGAAATGGGTGAATATAAAACAATCTGTTAAGATTCACTAAAGATAGTCAGTTTATTATATTACGAATCTGTTACGATTTGATTTTGTGTCGAATGTAGTCAACTATTGATGAGGTAAATCTTTCAGTTTGACGTTTTGAATAATGTTTCTAGTCTTGAGTATTAATATTAATAGAAGGTGGTGAGGAACTTGAAACTTAAAAAATTGCTAATGCCTAAAGTAGAAATGAATCCGATTGTAAATATGAATCGTGATGCACATGTTGTAAAGTACATGAAAATGCAGTTAAATGGGTACAAGTTATTAGAAGAACTTTATAGAGTTCCATCTATTCCTCATCGCCGTTTTATGTTTGAACAAATAGAATTTATTAAAGGTGCTAAGGTGCTAGACTATGGTTGTTGGCAAAGTCTTTTTTGGGTAGAGAATTCAGATAGAATTCCACAAGAGAACGACTACACATTAATTGATGAAGCTCAACTTAATATTAAACTAACCAAACAAGCCTTACAGCAAAGCAAAGTCCCATTTAATATCTCACTGATGAGTTTTGGGGACTTAAATTATAATAATAATCAGTTTGATGTTATTTTATCTGAATCTGGCTTTATGTGTATGAAACAAGATACACAAAGAAGAGCCTTTTATGAAGCTCATCGTGTCTTAAAACAGGATGGTGTCTTTTATTGTTTAATTCGAGATAATTCTTTTGCAGATGGAATCTATCGTTTATTAAACTCGTTTGATAAAGAGTTAAAATACAACGTTATTTTTGAGAATAATATAAATTCAAAAGAATTATTTATGGAAAAAATAAGTCCTTTATACGAAAATATTTCATTTGTTGAAAAGACGGATGATTTTATTGTAACTGATGTAAAATTTATGGTTAATTTCTTATTAAATATTGATCAAAATCATAATTTTATGGATCGTGTTGTAAAGCAGCATAAATTAAAGGCATTTGAAGATTATCTTAAAGCTATCGTTGAACGTGAAGGTGGCATTAAACTGACGCGTACTTATCATTTAGCTATTTGTAAAAATAAAAAATAACAATACATTTACGGAAATAACGATCAGGCGTTATTTCCGTTTTCTCATTAATAAGCTATTTTAGAGACGTCATTTTAAAGTTAAACAATAGTAGCGGTATTACAAAAATTAAAAGTATGTTTATTAATGATTTTCATCCATTGTGAAACTAATGTTAATAATTCATTTTTCGCCAAAATATAACAATATACACATAAAAAACCTTTATTTAATATTTAAGATTTGTTAGGATAGTAGAGTTGTGTAAAATGGAGTTAAATAAAAAATGACCTACAGTAAATAGATGGGTTATAAGGAGTATTTAGGTATGAAAAATAGTAATAAAAAAGGTTTAAAAATGAGAAGAAATTTAACGGGAAAACAAAAAACAGCTTTAAGTATCACAAGTGTAATTCTGATTATCTTAATTATACTAGGTGCTAAATATGGTCCTAGCTATGTTGAAATGTATAAACAAATACAAAGTGCCAAAATTTCAATTCTAAATGATGATTTAGAAGGTGCAGTTGTAAGCTATGAAAAAGCTTATGAAGAAGTGCAACAGTCTTATTTATTAGAAGAAATCGAAAACTTAAATGCTTTAATTGAATCAAAACGCGCCTTTATAAAAGCTGAGAATTTCGAGGCAGATAAAAAGTATGATAGCGCGTATGCCTATTATAAAAAAGTTGCGACAGATGATAAAGAACGTTATGAAAAGGCCCAAATAAAGTTAGAAGAAATAGCTGAAATCATTGTGGAAGATATTTATAAGCAAGCCGATCACTTATACGATAGCCATTTATACGCAATGGTCATTGGGCGTTTACAAACAGCACTAGATTACAATGTGAAAGTCGAAGAAACAGAAGCTAAAATAGCTGAATATAAACAAGTATTTTACAATTACTACTGTGATCAAGCGAAAAATCATTCAGAGCAATTTTTTAATAACGAAGCATTTTATAACTTATTTACACGTGACTTAGAAAATGCCAGTCTTTATATTCAAACCACACAAGAGAAAACTGAGCTTGAGAACCTATCAACAAAACTGCTTGAGGAGAATATTTTAAATTATTTAAATCTAGCAGAAGAAGCCATAAAAAACCAAGATCAAGAAGCGGCACAGTACTATATAAATATCGTGTTAGAGTTTGATGAAGAAAATACAGAAGCGAAGCAGTTGTTAGAATCAGTAAAATAAATTATTTTAGTTAGATAGATGCAAGCCCACTATCTTTAACCACGTACAGCCTTTGTAACTAAATGTTTAAATATAAGACTTTAGCACAGTCAAAAGAGCCTGAATATTATTATGATATAGTGAATATTATTTAACAAAGATATAAAGACCACTTTGAATAGAGAGTAAAAAGAGAGACAAAGTGCGTTAGAAGAATACCTTTGTATAACTAATATGACTATAGGGGGCTTATTTATGAGAAGATCTAGAAAACGTGTACTGAAGTACTTTAATCGAATCATTATTACAAAGGCTGCGCTTCAACGTGTGACAAGAAGACGCGTAAAGTAATTTCATTTAATAAATAGAAAAAGCAACTCATCCACTTGAGTTGCTCTTTTTAATTGCTTTAAATAAACAATCACACATCTTCATCTATTAACACGTTTAATGCAAGGATTTCATCTTAGTAAGCTTTGCAGTAGCAGCCTACAATAACTAATAAAATGAATAATACTAAAATGATTGCAAAGTTATCTCCATACATATTCATTCACCTCACAAAAATATTATTTTTACACTTTATTTATCGACTAGTTAATCATTAAAAATGATTAACGGCAGCAAGCGCAGCCTACAAGAACTAATAAGATAAATAATACTAAAATGAATGCACAGTTATTTGTTTGTCCTACATTTCCACACATCATTATTCACCTCTTTTTTTATTTGGGTAGTTTGTCTACCTAGTTTAAATTATGAAGAATAAAAAAATGTGTGATAGTTTAGTTTGAATTTTAAAGCAAAAAGTATATAT
>DNGE01000114.1:11206-11538 GCA_003486705.1 Bacillota bacterium | reverse complement strand
TTTCCAACACTACTACTTAGTCATTTGTGTACGTTCAAGCAACTCTAGTAATAAGTGGCAGCATCTCAGGATGAACATTATTTATATTTTAAATCAACCACATACATCGAGATATCATTTAAAATGAATCTCCCCTATGACTTTTAATTAATCGTCCATAATAAAATTTATAATTGTAAAACGATATCGTCCATAAATGCTACTTAAATATTTGAAAAAAGCCAATCGAATAACAAGGGTTCTGTAATTTCAAATCATATAAGAATGTGAATGATTGGTCTGTTTTAATATACAGTCGTTATTTAAGTCAGAAAAGTAATCTCTGATGTGGT
>DNGE01000114.1:7983-10901 GCA_003486705.1 Bacillota bacterium | reverse complement strand
TAAAATGGAGATGAGTGTATGAGAAAACCAGTTAAGAAAGCCGTTATTCCTGCAGCGGGACTTGGAACAAGATTTTTACCTGCAACAAAAGCTCAACCAAAAGAAATGTTGCCGATTGTGGATAAACCAACGATTCAGTATATTATTGAAGAAGCAGTGGCATCTGGGATTGAGGAGATTTTAATTGTCACAAGTTCGACAAAACGTCCAATTGAAGATCATTTTGATAAATCATATGAGTTAGAAGATACGCTTGCTAAAAAAGGGAAAGACGACATGTTAAAAATGGTGCGTGACATTTCTGATTTAGCGCAGATTCATTATGTTCGTCAAAAAGAAGCAAAAGGATTAGGACATGCTATTTTATGTGCGAAGACATTTATTAAAGATGAACCATTTGTTGTATTACTTGGAGATGACGTGGTTGTGAATGAGAGTAATCCAGCAACGAAGCAATTAGTTGAGGCGTATAATAAAATTGGATGTTCAATTATGGGGGTTCAATCAGTAGAAAAAGAAGAAGTATCTAAATATGGTATTGTTAAACCATCATCATCTTCAAAACCGGACGGTCGCATGGTTAAATTAAGTGGAATGGTTGAAAAACCAAAAACGGAAGAAGCGCCGTCAACGCTTGCGGTTATGGGACGTTATGTTTTAACACCTGAAATTTTTGAAATGTTAGAAACACAAGAACCAGGTGCTGGTGATGAGATTCAGTTAACGGATGCGATTCACCGTTTAATGGATCGCCAAGCTGTATATGCTTATGATTTTGAAGGAAACCGTTATGACGTTGGTGATAAATTCGGATTTATTAAAGCAACAATTGATTTTGCTTTAGATCGTGAGGATTTAAGAAAACAAGTTTCGGATTATTTATTAAATGAAGTGACACCACGTTTGCAAACAAAAGCAGCCGTTGAAGAAGTAATGGAAGAAGCGACAGTAGACGCTGAATAAATTTCTTAAAGATTGTCATGATTTATGACAATCTTTTTTTAATCATAAAGCTCTGTTAGACAATTGTGTTGGTGCTTAAACCGTTGAACTCGTCAGTTTGTTGAGATAAAAATTTAATCATTCGAAGCGATTAAACAAGATTAGATAAGTGTTTTCAACATTTTCCTCTAACAGAGCCAATCATAAAAGAAAACATAAAATAAATACCCTGATTCAAAAGTTAGAACTCAAAAATATTATCTTATCATAGCAAAAAAAGTAGAAAGCGATAACAAACAGAAGGTGTGACGTGCATATAATGAAGTAGATATATAAGTTCAGATAATGTTTTATACCTGGACGATCATATGTCTTTGTAACACGGTATGTTGTTGTAAAGGATGGTCTAAATAATATAGAATCGCTTTTTTTGCTTCTATAAAGTACAAAAGCTTGTCCCAACTACTATTTATTAACCTATGAGGTGATAGAATTGAGTACTAACATTGATTTGCTAATCAAAAAAACTAAGGAATTATCAATGCTGTATAACCAACGCGAATTTGCTAGTTTAACTAAACTGTTTGAAAAAACATCAAGTGATATCCACGATTCACGATTTAATCAAAATATGAAATTTCTGACGATTTACCAACAAAATACAAACGATGAACTGATGCCTCAAAGCTTTAAATTATTAGCTCAAAAAAGAATTAAAGATATTGAGTTATATATGGTAAACACGATTCAAAGCATTTTAGAAGATCCTGTTTATCAAGAGGAAGCATTGCTAGCATTTTTTGAGTCTCGTCTAGTTAGTTTGTATAAAGGTAAATATAGAATTTATCCAAGTACAACGATTAGTTATTTGCCATTAAAGCTTCGTTTAAGTGTTTATTATTGGTTATATCAACAAGAAACAGATTTAGAAACAAGATGCCACTTAAGAAATCGATTAGCTGTCACGTTATCTAGATTACAAAAGAAGGAAGTAGCAGAGCAAATTGCTATTTATAATTGGGTGATGGCACAAGGGGTGTCTGATTATTTTTCAAAAGACGATATGTTAAAGACAACAACAAAATCCATTATCCGTCACAGTGATCGATATAAAACCAGAGATTTTGAAGCAGAAACAGGGCTTAAAGCACCGTTTGGCGAATTATACGTTTGTTTTACAAAGTTATTAGATGAAAAAACATATAAATATGACAAACACCATAGTATGTGTGCTGATTTAATTGCGCTATTTTTTAAAGATTATCCTGAAGTGAAAGTGATGAGCGATTTAGTTAAATCGTATTTGAGAACGAAAGATAAAAAAGTTTTAAATGATAAACTAACAAAAGCTCGATTAGAGTTAATTAAACGCGTGATTCATTTACCAAATCAAAAAACAGGATACACATTCCCAGAAGATATTAAACTGCAGTTATGCTTATATGATAAATTAATCGCGTTGACAGCATAGGTATTTATAAAATATAAAGGCGGAAGTTCTATCTATTGCATACGGCTACCTTAATTTTAAAAAGGTGCGTGATGTCATGTTAGAACCCGCTTTTTCGCTTAAGAATGGTTTAGTTTAACTGTTATGATATAGGAGGGTTGAAGATGTTAACCATACAAAAATTAAAAGAAATATCTTTTCGTTATTTAGATCAACAAGCTATCGAAATCACATATATGCTAAATGAAGTATCACAACTTATTGTTTTAACTGAATCTACGATTATTTATCCTAAAAATTTATATCACAATAAAGAGCAGTTAGAGCTTTATATTTTTTATGAACAAGGTCAAATTCTCAAAGTCACGCATGTGCAAGAGGTTACTAAGATTGAAACAATGTTCAAACATCAATTAACAAATATTACGTATGAATCAGGCTTAGAAACGGGGATGTTAGAATTATCCTTCGTCGATGGTCGTGTGATTAAGCTAACCCCCCATGTTGAAACCAACCACATTTATCG
>DNGE01000114.1:6462-7687 GCA_003486705.1 Bacillota bacterium | reverse complement strand
TTTTTTTATGGCTTCTTTAAAAGGTACTGAAACAGAAAAAAATTTAATGCGTTCATTTGCGGGTGAATCACAAGCGAGAACGCGCTATACATTATTTGCAACGATTGCAAAAGAACAAGGCTATCCAAACATTGAGCAAGTATTTACGTTAACAGCGAATCAAGAATTAGCGCATGCTAAAGCATTCTTTAAACATTTAGCAGATGAATTTAATGGAACAGACATTGAATTTGATGCGGCATATCCTGTTGCTTTTTATGAAGAAAGTACGCTTGAAAATTTAAAAGCAGCAGTCAAAGGAGAAACACATGAACATGTTGATGTGTATCCAGCATTCGCTGAAGTTGCGAAAAATGAAGGATTCCCAAAAGTAGCAGCAACCTTTAACATGATTGCCAAAGTTGAAGAGCAACACGCGAAGCGATTTGCGGTCATTGCAACGCAATTAGAAGAAGGAACGCTGTTTAAAAAATCAGCACCAGTCGCTTGGCATTGTGAATATTGTGGACATATTCACTTTGGTGTTTCAGCACCTGCAGTTTGTCCAATTTGTATGCAAAAACAAGGTTGGTTTAAAGTAGAGTGCGAAGACGCACAATAAGGATAATAAAAAGTTGTTAGAGTTAATCTAACAACTTTTTTGTATGCGATTACAAAATGTTGGTAACTTTTAGTTTATTTGTTTACTTAAATTCACAGTTGAATTATACTATAGTTATATTTAAACAAGTGAGGTGATGAAGTGGCATTAGATTTTACTAGACCGTTAATTATGGGAATTTTAAATGTAACCCCGGATAGTTTTTCAGACGGTGGAAAACATCAGGAGTTAGAACAAATCGTTGAATGTGCTCGCCAAATGGTACGTGATGGTGCAGACATTATTGATGTTGGCGGTGAATCGACAAGACCGGGTGCCGCTATCGTCTCAAAAGAAGAAGAGTTACAACGTGTTATACCGGTCATTGAAGCGTTAGCACGCGAAATTTCAGTACCTATCTCAATTGATACGTACAAAGCGGAGGTAGCCAAAGCAGCTGTAAAGGCTGGCGCAAGTATTATTAATGATATTGGTGGTGGCCGATTTGATCCTGATATGCCACGTGTTATGGCAGAAAGTAAGGCTTATGTCATCTTGATGCATAACCGCCAACCGGATGGTGAAACCATGACGGTTAATCAGGGTAATTTAACAAAGTACGACAATATCGTTGAAGATGTCTTA
>DNGE01000114.1:848-6214 GCA_003486705.1 Bacillota bacterium | reverse complement strand
CCAGGCATCGGTTTTTCAAAAACAATTGATGGAAATATTGAGTTGTTAAAAAATTTAGAACAGTTCCATGTCCTTGGGTATCCTGTTTTATTAGGTGTTAGTCGTAAAGGAACGATTGGCCATTTACTAGGAGGGCTTGAAGTTGATCAAAGGCTGGAGGGAACGTTGGCCACAACTTGCTTAGCTGTTAGTAAAGGAATTCAACTCATAAGAGTGCATGATGTGCTTGAAAATTGCAGAGTCGCAAAAGTTATGCAGGCGCTTAAGTCTTAGCACCGCATAGAAAATATAAATTAAGATGATAATGATTAATAGATGAAAGTGGGATAATTTATGGGTAAAATAATGTTAAATGATATGGAATTTGTAACAAAACATGGTGCTTGTCCACATGAATATGAAATTGATCAAAAGTTTAAAGTTGATGTGTTAATGTATAGTGATTGTGTATTAGCAGCTGGGGCAACGGATGATTTATTGTTAACGGTTCACTATGGTGAGGCGTATGAAATGATTGCTGATATTATGTATGGTGAGCATGTGGAGTTAATTGAGACGCTTGCTTTTAGAATTGGACAGCAGTTAATAGAGTCTTATGAGGAATTAGATAAGGTAAAGGTTGAGGTTCGCAAAATGAATCCACCTATTCCAGGATTTACAGGAAGTGCAGCGGTTGAGTTAACGGTTAAGCGTTAATTGGGTGTCTGGCATCTAGAGAGGAGTTGAGAAGATGGCGGTTGCATATTTAGGGCTCGGATCAAATATGGGCGATAAAAAGCAGTTTTTATTTGATGCGTTGCGATTATTAATTAAGGATAATAAGGTATCGATTGTTTCAGTATCTTCATTGTATGAAACAAAACCTTGGGGGTTAACGGAACAAGATATTTTTATGAACTTAGTCGTTTGTGTTGAAACTAAACTTGATGCGTTTGAGTTACTGGCTCATTGTCAAATGATAGAACTTGAGCTTGGGCGTGTGCGACTTGTGAAGTGGGGTCCACGTGTCATTGATGTCGATGTTTTATTATATGATCAAGAACAAATTCAGACTGAGTCACTTATTGTGCCTCATCCGTATATGATGGAACGTGATTTTGTGATGATCCCACTTGCTGAAATTGCACCGAATGTATTAATTGGTGAACAAACAGTATGTGAGATTGCAAAACGATTTAATTCAGATGAATTGGTGATTGTGTCTAATAGAATATAGTAAAACCCCCTTGAAAGGGGGTTTTTAAGCATATAAAAAAGCTAGATCATTAGGGTAGGGTAGGATCTAGCTTTTAGGGTAGGGTAGATTCTTGTATTTTTTACAAGATTATTTATTTTTTTACATGGGGATTGAAAAAATAAATTTAGAAATAGTTAATATACTCAAAAATTCAGTCGTACATTAGCGTACAAATTGTTGAAAGATTAACACTCAGAAAAAAGCATAGCTAATAGGTTGTGTTGATCACTCGTAAAAGTTGAATTGATTGATTTTTCAAGTTGTTCCATGTGGTATTCATGACGATCACTAGCCGGAACATCCCAATTAACATCTAATTCGTCTAATATTTCTTGTACCATACGACAACCTCCTCTGATTTTCTCTGTGTTCTTCAACAATTTAATTATAACATCTCACCTATTTTTTTAAAGTGACAGAATTGTCATGAGATGTTCCGAGTTTGAATTGCGCTCGGTTTCATAATTTAATTATATCACCGACACTATTTTTTAAAAGTGAAACTAATGTCACGATGAGGTAAGAGAATGCAGTAATAGGGTGCTAGATTTAAGCAACATCAAGAGAAAGTTTAAAAACTTCGTGTAAACCATCGTAAAAAGTGGATAATTATGGTTTGTGATGGTATGATGGATAAGATAAATTTAAGCAAAAGAGATAGCATTAAAAAGAATGACAAGGTAGACTTTATTTACTATTAAGCAATCATGTATAACAATCTGTGTGATACATCGTATAAATAAGTAATTGTGGATAAGAAAATAAAAAAATATCCATAATATATAATGTTTAAAATGGATAAGTTTACTTGTTTAATCTTTCTGGCTAAAATCAAAGCTTAATTGAAAATAAAATGTTGGAGGAATTCTTATGAGTCTTATTGCAATTATATTTGTTGCATTCGGATTAGCAATGGATGCTTTTACAGTTTCAATTGCAAAAGGGATTAGCTTAAAAAAAGTAAATTCAATGGCTGCCTTAAAAGTTGCCTTATTCTTTGGTGGATTTCAAGCACTTATGCCACTAATCGGTTATGCATTAGGTGTTGGATTTGAAAAGTATGTAACAGCAATTGATCATTGGATTGCCTTAATTCTACTTTGTGTATTAGGTGGTAAGATGGTGCTTAATACATTTAAAGGTGACGAAGAGGTAGTTGAAGAGGTAGACCCATTAAAAAATTCATCTCTAACTGTTTTAGCTATTGCAACGAGCATTGATGCATTAGCTGTTGGAATTAGTTTTGCATTTTTAAATGTTAATATTTTAACAGCTATTTTATTTATTGGTATTATCACGTTCGCTATTTGTTATGGTGGGGTGTTACTTGGAAAAAGTGTTGGCCCATTTTTAAAAAACTATTCCGAATTAGTGGGTGGTATCATTTTAATTTTAATTGGTATTAGTATTTTCTTAGAACATATTCAAATGTAAAAAATATAAAAGGTGAGGTCTAGACATGAGTTATATCTTATTGCTTGTTGGATTCGTGTTATTAATTAAAGGTGCAGATTTGTTTGTGGATGGTGCTTCTTCCATTGCTAAAACACTAAAAATACCGACGCTTATTATCGGGTTAACAATTGTTGCATTTGGGACGAGTGCCCCAGAAGCAGCGGTTAGTATCTCAGGTGCATTTAAAGGTGCAAATGATATTACAGTTGGTAACGTTGTCGGGTCAAATATTTTCAACTTATTAGTTGTCGTTGGGATATCTGCCTTCTTAGCGCCATTAAAAGTTAAACGCTCTATTATTGGTAAGGAATTCCCATTTGCAATTTTAGGAGCATTTGTACTCATTGTTTTAGGACTCGACACAAAGTATCATGGTTATACAGAGAACATATTAACACGTGCTGATGGTATCATGCTCATTGTCTTACTTGGAATCTTTATGTATTATTTAATCGAGCTGGCACTAAATTCACGTCAGGACGGTTCGGATGATGAAGAATTTGTTAGTCGTCCTTTACCAAAAAGTATTTTATTATCTGTTATAGGGATCATAGGAATTGTTATCGGTGGACAACTTGTGGTTGACTCTGCAACAAATATTGCCCTTGCTTGGGGAATGAGTCAAAGTTTAGTCGGGTTAACGATTGTGGCAATAGGGACATCGCTACCAGAACTTGTTACATCGATTGTTGCTGCTAGAAAAGGTGAAAGTGATATTGCATTAGGTAATGCCATAGGTTCTAATATCTTTAATATATTCTTTGTACTCGGTATTTCATCAGTGATTCATGAAATTACTATTAACAGTGCGGTATTCTTTGATGTATTCATTATGTTATTTATTTCGATCATCGTTTATGGCTTTGCAGCTTCAAAACGAAGTATTAATAAATTAGAAGGTGGATTTATGGTGCTACTTTATGTAGCATACATGATTTTTGTTATTATGAAAGGATAAAATCAGCTATGGCTGATTTTTTTCTTATCCACATATTAGACTTTCAGTTTAAGTTGTACAAAGAAAATGGATAGAAGTTTGGTATTTCATATAATAATTCTAATAGACGTATCGTTAAAGTTGCACAAAAGGGTGTGTTAAGGTATAATGTTAAGTTGTTAAAATGCATACTAAAATTAATAAATTTAATATAAAAATTCGATTAGAAAGTGGGGAACATCATGAGTTGGAAAATTAGAGAAATTGAAATTGATAATCCTGTTGTTTTAGCCCCGATGGCAGGAGTTTGTAATACAGCGTTCCGTACAATTGTAAAAGAGATGGGAACGGGCCTTATTTATTCAGAGATGGTAAGTGATAAAGCAGTTGTTTATAAAAATAAAAAAACATTAGAAATGTTATATGTCGATCCAGCAGAACGTCCATTATCAATGCAAATTTTTGGTAGCGATAAAGAAACATTTGTTGAGGCTGCTAAATTTGTGGATGAAAACTGTGATTGTGATATTATTGATATTAATATGGGATGTCCTGTTCCTAAGGTGACAAAAAATGAAGCGGGAGCTCGTTTATTATTAGAACCAGATAAGATTTATGATATTGTAGGATCAGTTGTTGACTGTGTTAAAAAACCTGTAACAGTAAAAATGCGCACAGGGTGGGATAAAGAACACATTTATGCTGTTGAGATTGCAAAAAAGATTGAAGCAGCTGGTGCTAGTGCGGTTGCGGTACATGGTCGTACACGTTCACAAATGTATGAAGGTAAAGCGGATTGGAACATTATTAAAGATGTAAAAGATGCAATTAAAACGATTCCGGTTATCGGAAACGGTGATATTAATTCACCAGAGTTTGCTAAGCAAATGATGGAATTTTCAAATGTAGATGCTGTGATGATTGGTCGTGGAGCGATGGGGAATCCTTGGTTAATGAAACGCGTCGCACACTACTTAAAAACAGGTGAATTATTACCAGAACCAAGTGCAGATGAGAAAATTGCGACAGCACTTGAGCACATGAACCGCTTAATTGAGGTAAAAGGTGAAAAAGTTGCAATGCTTGAAATGCGTTCACATATGACATGGTACTTAAAAGGATTAAAAGGGGCAACAAACGCTAAGCGTTTAGTTACTCATGTTAATACAAAAGCTGAAATGGAAGAGTTATTAGCTCGATATGAGGCGTATTTACAAGGTGATGAATCTGCTAAGATTGAAGCATAAAATAAAAGGCGATCGCATTTGCGATCGCCTTTTAAAATTTAAAATTTAATTTCTGTTAAGTAGGCTGTTAATAATTTCATTGTGTTTAGACAACCTTGGGTATGTGTACGTTCCATGCCGTGAGAGGCATGAACACCAGGTCCAATAAGTGCAGCTTTAATATCGCATCCAGCGCGCAAAGCCGCAGAGGCATCAGAACCGTAGAATGGATAAATATCCACAGCATGATTAAGTTGATGTTTTCCCGAAAGCTCAATTAGTTCTGTCGTCATATCGTAATCGTATGGTCCTGAAGAATCCTTTGCGCAAATTGAAACATCATATTCAGTACATGATAAATCTTTACCAATACACCCCATATCAACTGCAATTAAGCGTGTAATATCATTTGGTAAGGCTGCTGCACCATGCCCAACTTCCTCATATGTTGAAATAATAAATTTAACAGTATGATTTGGTGTTATATTATTTTCTTTTAAATATTTAAACA
>DNGE01000114.1:0-537 GCA_003486705.1 Bacillota bacterium | reverse complement strand
CCTGTTTTACTACATTCTTCATAAACATGAGAAGCTGGTGCAGTACTTAAAACTGTTCCAGTATACTGTTTATTTTGACGAGTATGAACGAGGCAGTATTCTCCTAATAGTGTCATAAATTGATTACCACCAATAGACGTGACGCGCAAAGTACCATCACTATTAATAGAACGAACCATTAAGCCTAATGTGTCTACGTGAGCAGATAAACCTAATGTTTTAGAGGTGTCTGTTCCAGGAAACGTAATGATTAAGTTTCCTTTAGTTGATTTTTCTGTTTCTAAACCAAGGTTCATGGCGTAGTCTTGAATTTTTTCAACAACTGCTTTTGTATACCCACTTGGACTAGGTGTAGTTAAGATGTCTTTTACTAACGCATAAAAATAAGATAAATCAAAATTCATTTCAATACCCCTTCCATTTTAAATATTATATTTATTATACAACAAAATATGGAATTTTACTTGTCGATATGAGGAAGAATTGAATCACAATGGATATAGAAAAAGCTCACTTCTGTGAGCTTTTTCTATTAAG
>DNGE01000118.1:6325-9873 GCA_003486705.1 Bacillota bacterium | reverse complement strand
AATAAGCTTTGAACTCCAAATAAAACAATGAGATGAGCAGCTTTTTAAGATGATGATTTAGGTATTTATTGTATTATGTGGTATAATATCGATGTAAAGGTGGTGAAAAAGTTGAGAGTCGTACATAGTTTATTATTAGTAGACAATCAAATTCTTTTATTATTTAAACCAGGCCGCCAAAAGTGGTTTTTACCGGGAGGGAAAGCTGAGTTTAGTGAGAATGTTATCCAAACAGGGTGTCGTGAATTTTTTGAAGAAACAGGTTTAACATTAAAAAATGCCAAACTCGGTGGTGTGACAACGGTCGTTGTAGAGGACTTGGAAGGTAAAAAAGAATGGATGCTTTATACGGTTAAATCAACTGAAAGCTTTGGGGATTTAATTGAACAAAATCGTGAAGGATTTTTAAAATGGCACCCAATTTCAGAAGTTGAGCATTTACCAATGTTTGAAGGTGACCGCGCGATTGTTAAACATTTAATTAGCAATGATGAGCCCATTATATCAACTCAGTTTTATACGCCAGAATATGAATTAATACATATGATTAAGAATAATGAAGGATAATTAACAATAATTATTTAATAAGAATGATGAAAGGTGGGGTTGTAAGTGAAGCAAATTAATTTATTAATTGTAACAGGAATGAGTGGTGCAGGAAAAAGTGTCGTCTTAAATAGTTTAGAAGACGTTGGATATCATTGTATTGATAATTTTCCACCAAAATTGCTTCCCAAATTAACAGAACTAATTATGGGAACAAGTGAACATTCAGTCAATTTAGCAGTCGTAATTGATTTACGTTCATTAGATTTTGAGTCAATTGATGAAATGCTTTATTTCTTACAAGATAGCCATTATGTAAATGTGAATGTTCTATACTTAGATGCTTCGAATGAAACATTGGTTAAACGTTATAAAGAGACTCGCCGTACGCATCCATTATCTCGTGATACCAACCTTTTAGATGGCATTGAAAAAGAACGTGAGTTATTAAAGCCGATTGGTGAGATTTCAAATTTGAAAATTGATACGTCTAATTTAGCAGCAAAAGATTTAAAACAACAAATCATTTCAAACTATTCAACACAAGATTCTGATTATTTCACCGTAACCTTCATGTCGTTTGGATTTAAACATGGAACGCCGATTGATACAGATATTATGTTTGATGTGCGCTTCTTACCAAATCCGTTTTATATTGAAGACCTTCGTCCACAAACCGGACTTGATGATGGGGTTTATGAATATGTCATGGGCTTTGAAGAAACAAATACATTCTTAGTCAAACTTGTTGATTTACTTGAGTTTTTAATTCCTAAGTATAAAGCAGAAGGAAAATCGCAAATTGTTATTGGAATTGGGTGTACAGGTGGACAACATCGATCAGTTGCTATTTCGCAATACTTAGCAACGTCTTTTGAAAAAACATATAAAACAAACTCATCGCATCGTGATATTCATCGCGCGCATAAAAAGTAAGACATAATAGGGTTAGATAGGGAAAGATAAAAGAGGTGTTAAAGTGGTAGTAGAACATAATTTAAACGTTGTCGTTATAGGTGGAGGAACGGGGCTATCCACTATTTTACGAGGACTTAAACGATATCCAATGGATATTACAGCTATTGTAACAGTAGCAGATGATGGTGGAAGTTCAGGAAGTTTACGATCAGATTTTGATGTGCCACCACCTGGGGATATTCGAAATGTATTAGTGGCATTATCAGAAGTTGAGCCGCTTGTTCAAGAATTATTCCAATATCGTTTCGGTGGAAACTCTCAACTTGCTGGACATCCAACGGGTAATTTATTAATTGCTGCCATGACAAATATTACAGGTGATTTTGCAACAGCTATTCAAAAATTAAGTGAAGTATTAAAAGTCAATGGACGAGTTTTACCAGTATGTAACACTCCTTTATGCTTGTGTGCAGAGTTTATGGATGGTACAATCATTCAGGGTGAATCTATGATTCCCGAAGTCAATAAAAAAATAAAAAGGGTATTTTATACAAACCCAGACATGCCTGCTTTAGACGAAGCAGTTCAAGCCATTATGGATGCCGACCTAGTTTTACTTGGGCCTGGAAGTTTATACACAAGTATTATTCCAAACGTATTATTAAAACAAATCGCTGATGCTTTAGTTCATACCGAAGCAGAATGTGTGTATTGTTGTAATATTATGACCCAACCAGGAGAGACAACGGACTACAAAGCATCTGACCATGTGAAGGCGATTGAAGAGCATCTGGGAACCTCTTTTATTGACAAAATTATTGTCAATGATGAAGAAGTCGATGATGAAACGTATGAACGTTACTCAACTCATCATGCAGATATTGTCGTTGTTGATGAAGAAGAGTTAACGGCTATGAACATTGAGGTCATTAAAAGCCGTTTAATTACTTATAGTAAAACAGGACAAGTTCGTCATAACGCTAAGAAAGTAGCCGCAACAGTGTTTTCACTATTGCTTGATATTGAAGAACAAAGGGAGGGGTGATGAACATGTCATTCGCTTCTGAAACTAAAAAAGAGTTAGTTCAAATACAAAGTGACGAATGTTGTGCAAAAGCTGAATTATCTGCTTTAATTCGCATGAACGGTGTTATTTCGTTATCAAATAAAGGGCTCGTGTTAGATTTTGCGACTGAAAATGCCGCAATTGCTAGGCGAACCCTTCAATTAATTAAACAACTCTTTGATACAGACGTTGACTTATTATCACGAAAGAAAATGAAACTTAAAAAGAATAATGTTTACATTATTCGTATTAAACGAAACGCACGCGATATCGCAACAGAGCTCGGTATAATGTCACAAACGCAAGGATTTATTTTAGGAATTGCCAAGGACTTAATCGAATATGACTGTTGTAAACGCGCCTACATGAGAGGTGCTTTTTTAGCTGGCGGATCTGTTAACAATCCAGAAACATCATCTTATCATTTTGAAATCTTCACACTCGATGAAGAACATGCAGAAGATATGAGAGATTTATTAAACACATTTGATTTAAATGCACGCGTCATTACACGCAAAAAAGGGTTTATCACGTATATTAAAGAGGCCGAAAAAATTAGTGACTTCTTACGTGTTATCGAAGCCTATAATGCAGTTTTAAACTTTGAAGATGTGCGTATTATTCGCGACATTAGAAATTCAGAAAACCGATTAAACAATTGTGAGATTGCAAATGAAACGAAAACCATTGCAGCAGCACAACGCCAAATTAATAATATTGAATTACTCGATGAAGTATACGGCATTCATTCATTACCAGATCGTTTACAAGAAGCCATCAATTTAAGACTTGAGTTTCCAGAAGAAAATTTAAGCTATTTAAGTGAGATTTCTGCCGAACGCGGGGTCAAGTTGACTAAGTCAGGAATTAATCACCGTATGAGAAAAATCAACGAAATGGCAGATGAAATTAGAGAACACAGAAAACTACAAGTACAATAACTTCATAAGCGAGATGATCTTTATTTTTATATCGAATCTGACACAAGTAACATAAAACCTCATTCTAATGTTTAACA
>DNGE01000118.1:4465-6041 GCA_003486705.1 Bacillota bacterium | reverse complement strand
TCAATCAACGAAGAAAATCGATTTGACTAAAACAAGACAGAGCCAGTAGGATAAGCCCTTAAACTTTTAAATAAAAAATATACACCGTGTGTAATAAAAATGATAAAAACCTATAAAATAATGCATGTCACATTATAGATAGGCAATAATAATACAGTTTGAATGTTATATTATTAACGATTAATACCGCTTACAAAAAGATATTATTTGTACATATAAATTAAAGTTTAGTATACTATTATTAGATATTAAGAGGAGGTCGTGACATTATGAGTAAACAACCAGTAGCGTTAGTTATTTTAGATGGATTTGGTTTAGAAAATAATCCAGTTGGAAATGCAGTTAAAGCTGCAAATACGCCAAACTTTGATCGTTATATGAGCGCTTATCCAACAGGAACATTAGAAGCATCAGGTGAAGGTGTAGGATTACCTGAAGGGCAAATGGGGAACTCTGAAGTGGGTCACTTAAACTTAGGGGCTGGACGCATCGTATACCAATCATTAACTCGTATTAACTTAGCTGTTCGTAACGGTGAGTTAGTAAAAGACGAAACAATTTCAAAAGCTGTTAAACATGCTGTTGATAACGATAAAAAAGTTCACATCATGGGATTATTATCTCCAGGTGGAATTCACTCTCACAATGAGCACATCTATGCCTTAGTAGAAGCTGCTAAAGCAAACGGTGCTAAAGAAGTTTACGTACATGCATTCTTAGATGGACGCGACACTGCACCAAAATCTGCATTAGAATACGTAAGTGCATTAGAAGCTAAATTAGCTGAAATCGGTATTGGAAAAGTAGCAACTTGTTCAGGACGTTACTATTCAATGGACCGCGATAAAAACTTCGATCGTACGCAATTAGCATATGATTGTATGACACAAGGAAGCGGTGAGAAATTCGATTCAGCAGTTGCTGGTGTTGAAGCTTCTTACAAAAACGATATCTTAGATGAATTCGTTATCCCATTCGTTGTTGATGCAAACGGATTAATGCAAGATGGAGATACAGTTATTTTTGCTAACTTCCGTCCTGACCGTGCACAACAAATCGGAGCTGCAGTTTCTAATCCGGAAGAAGTAGCAAACTTCGCTAAAGAAGGAAAACCAGCTTTAGATTCATCAAAAGGACCTAAAGATATTTACTTCGTATCAATGATGAGCTACGGTGCTACTGTAAAAGGTCAAATCGTATTCGGATTACAAAACTTATCAAACACTTACGGAGAAGTTATCTCAAACAACGGATTAAAACAATTACGTATTGCTGAAACTGAAAAATACGCTCACGTTACATTCTTCTTTGACGGTGGTGTGGATAAAGAAATCGAAGGAGCAACTCGCGTGTTAATTAACTCACCAAAAGTTGCAACTTATGATTTAAAACCTGAAATGTCAGCTTACGAAGTAGCTGATGCATGTGTAACTGAAATCGAAAAAGATGTTCACGATACAATCATCTTAAACTTCGCTAACCCTGATATGGTTGGACATACTGGAATTGTTGATGCAACAATCAAAGCTGTTGAAGCAGTTGATGAGTGCTTAGGTAAAGTTGTAGACGCTATTAT
>DNGE01000118.1:0-4160 GCA_003486705.1 Bacillota bacterium | reverse complement strand
TCTAACCCTGTACCAGTTATTATCACTAAAGAAGGTGTTGACGTTCGCGAAGGTGGTAACTTAGGAGATATCGCTCCAACAATGTTACAATTATTAGGAATCAACCAACCTGAAGAAATGACAGGAAAAACTTTAATTAAATAGTTTTTAAACATAAAAAAAAGCGCCCAATAACTATGATTGGGCGCTTTTGGCATATTTACTACAATTATTTTATTAGTTTGAACAGGCTTAAATCTTCAAGCAAGCTGACTACAATGCAATATTAAACACTGATTTTTTACTAATATATGCACCAGCGATAGACGTTAATTGATTATCGAGATTATCGTTATCCACAATTAAGACATTGTTTGAAATAGCTGTTTCCATAAATGTTTTAAGTGTCACAGGATCAATATCATAAATAGGGTAATCAATGTTAAGATTGTACGTTTTTCCTAAGCTATCTTTAAATTGGCACACAAGTGTTGACGTTGTTTCCATTCATCATTCCTCCTAAGTTTTAACTGTATAAAGTGTTAGAACTACTGATTATTCACTGATTTTTGCATAATTTGCAAGCAGACTTTTCAGATGTGTCTGATCGGTTAAATTGGCATATTGCGACCCAAATGTTGCAAGGTTTGCTTCACTCGCATCATACCGAATGTTTTTAATTGCTTTCGTTCTAGTTTTGACCTCGCCATTCTCTTTGGTTTCAAATTGAATTAATAATTCTCGTCGGACTAAATTGTCAGTCATCTTAATTCCTCCTAATGTAAATTTGAGTTAGTATGAGCTCTGTACTGACTCAATTGACATATACACAGGTGTTGGATTCTGGTGTGGGTGTGCTTAAATCTTCCACGAAAAATCACATATGCTTTGCAAAGGCATCCGAGTATCCATTATAACGGTGTCGAATACTTGGTCTAAGTAAGTGTTTTCAAACATAAGCTTTATTAGATTGGACTTTAGCTAAATGGGGTGTTTGAGTGGATACATTAGAGTTGATTGAATTAATTAAAACGTCTCCTAAAAAAACGAAGGTGAAGTGTTATGTGAAATGCGATTATCGCATTATTGGGGCGAAGCGATTTAGTAAGGTGAGACATTTTTTATGTGGGGCAACCGTTATGATTGTGGATGAGTGGGATAAGGTTAAACTTTTTTTAGAAGAAAATAAACCGTTAATTGAAGATATTGAGTTAGAATTTGCCCATCGTAATTCGGCCATTCCATTAATGAATTACTTAGACCTTGATGCACGAATTGAACCGGGTAGTATTATTCGTGATCACGTGAGTATTGGTAAAAAAGCGATTGTCATGATGGGAGCTACTATTAACTTAGGCGCTGTAATCGGAGATGAAACAATGATTGATATGAACGTGGTTGTAGGCGGCCGCGCCATCGTTGGACGCCGCTGCCACATTGGGGCCGGAGCCGTCCTAGCAGGTGTCATTGAACCGGCTTCAATGAAGCCAGTCACAATTGAAGACGATGTCCTAATCGGCGCAAATGCTGTCATCTTAGAAGGCGTGACGGTTGGTGAGGGCGCGGTTGTCGCCGCAGGCGCCATCGTAACGAAAGATGTTGCACCGCACACTGTCGTGGCGGGGATCCCGGCTCAATTTATCAAAAAAATTGATGATGATACGATGAAGAAGACGGCACTGGTGCCGGATTTGAGATAAAAGAAAACTGGTTATTTTGTATGAAATAGCCAGTTTTTTTAATTGTATTAAACAAAGTGTTGAATTTAAAATAACCACGATAAAGAGTGAAAAATGAATAGTTAAAAGTTAGAATACCGTTTCGAATTAAATAATTATTTTTCAAAATATGACAAAATTGTCTTAACATGGTGAAATATATTGAAATATGGATTTTTATGTCATACAATTAAATCAAATGATTAAAGTAGGGTGAAGTGGATGCATAACAAAGAAGAGAATAATGAACGTTTACTTTATAGTAATTTACATAAAGGTCGTCGAAGAACGGAATCAGAAATCCAACGCCTAGCTAGACCTTATGACTTTAAGAAAACAAACCGTTTTTCTAAAGATTTAATGTATGTGTTTGAAAGCGTATACGGAAACTATGTTCGCGTATTATCGAATTATTTATTTGTACGATTAGGAACAAATATGAGATTACATTTAGAATCTATTACGCAAACAACGTATTTAGATTTCGTGATGAACGTACCAAGTGATACGGTTATGAGTGTATTTACACTAGCGCCGATGAAAGGTTCATTCTTATTTACATTTGGAAATGACTTTGCGTTTATGTGTATTGATAATATATGTGGGGGCTCATTTGATAATAAACCATTATTGCGTGAGTTTACAGCAATTGAAAAACATTTATTAAGAATCGTAGCAGGCTTTTTTATTGAACCACAAAAAACATGTTGGCAAGAATTTTTAGAAGTTGAGCCAACACTAAAAAGTTTAGAGTTTAATCCTTTAGTTGTTCAATTAGCGTCAGATAATGAATCAGTACTTGTCATTGATATGAACATTGAAGTTATTGATAACTATTATCCAATTAAGCTCGTGTTCCCGTACATTTCATTAGACAATATGACGGATCAACTTATCGTTCATAATAATCAAGATGAAGTAGCGTTAGCGCCAGATAAAAAGAGTATGACAATGCTTGAGAAACATTTAGTAAAAACAGATGTGGATTTAAAAGTTGTTTTAGGTGAAACGAATGTTCCACTCTCAACAGTCAATAATTTAAAAGTTGATGATGTAATTAAGCTAAATACCGAAGTTGGGGAATTACTACCATTAAAAATAGAAGATAAAACACACTTTTTAGTGCAACCAGGTATTCATAACAATAAGTTATCAGTCCAAGTGGTTACAGTAGAGAAAGATGATGAAGAAAAGGAAGTGCTAAATTATGAGTAGAGACTTAGTATCAGCTGATGAAATGTCATTTTTATCAAAAAAGAATCGTGAACTAGATATCCAAGAAATGCTGACGGAAGATGTGTTAGCAACTATCCATTTCGCTGCTCAAAAGGGTATTTTAGCATTTAATGAAACATTAGAAAATGTAACGAAAAAAGAATTAACTAGTATTATTGTTGATTATAAAGTAGAAAATGCAAAAGCATTTTTTGCAACGCGTTCAATTGATTATGTTTCAGCATTTGTGTTTAAAGTGAGTAGCAAAGGTGGAAACCATGTATTAATGGTGCAAAAAGCAGAGCTTGTTGAATTATATCATTACTTAACAGAAGAAACAGCGGGTGAAGATTTATCCGCAGAGCAATTAGATTGGATCCTTAAACACTTTACGGCAGCATTAAAAAATTATTACAAACGTTTCTCAGAAGAGTTAAATTGTCATATTCACATTGATGCGACAGAGCGTATGGATTTAGATATTCAAACTGAAGTGTTAACAGGAATTAATTTAGATGAATTATTTGAAATCAAATTGTACGAAATCTCATTTGAGATGAAGCGTATTAATATGATTCATTTATCAGATGCTGATTTTATTGAGTATGCTTATGAAGACTTAGAAACAGAAGCAGAACACTCATTCTTTGAATCTTTATATGATGAAAACCATGATGATTTATTTGAATCGCATACAAGCCCAGTATCTTCAAGCACACCAGCACCAGAAAAAAGTTCACCTGTTGTCACACAAGGTGATGTACGTAAACCGCAGTTTGCAACATTTGATGACCAAACTTTTGATTCAAATGCACATAACTTAGGGTTATTATACGACGTGCCACTAGAATTAAGTGTTGTTCTTGGAAAAACAAAACGCTCTGTTAAAGAAGTATTAGAAATTAATACGGGTAAAATCATTGAATTAAATAAATACGCAGATGATCCACTTGAGATTTATGTGAACGGAAAACTAATCGCTGAAGGAGAAGTTGTTGTCGTAGATGAAAACTTCGGTGTTCGCGTAACAAAGCTATTCAATAATGATTTAAACTTTAAGACGAGTAAGCGATAAAAGTGTTTAAAAATAAATAGATAAGACGTAGCAACAAAGTAGTAAGACACATTTACTACAAATTGAAGTTACAACAAAGTAGTAAGACGCATTTACTACAAATTGAAGTTACAACAAAGTAGTGAGACGCATTTATTACAAATTGATATTACAACAAAGTAGTAAGACGCATT
>DNGE01000050.1:1644-7014 GCA_003486705.1 Bacillota bacterium | reverse complement strand
TAAATCATTGGTTTGTCATAAATTGGTAATAATTGTTTACTTGTGACCATTGTTAATGGATACAGGCGTGTTCCTGATCCTCCTGCTAATACGATACCTTTCATCTTTAATCTACTCCTTTGATTCCATAATTTTTTTGATTTTATTATTTGTTTCTTCTTCAACAATGGCAATTTTCTGTGTCAACTGAATAAAACGACGATTCAACACAGAAATTCTCAGCGCTAAACTTAAAGATAATAAGATTAGTAGCCCAATCACAATTAAGAAAATGCCGATAACCGGTGTTTGGACTCCTAATAGATCTGCAAGCCAATATGCGAGTTCGGGGAAAATTGCCATCGATAATAAGAAAATGATAAAAATCAACCAATAGTTAAAGTCACTAAAGATCACTCGTGACTTATTAATTTGCGTAACTATTAGGTATAATAATACAATACAGAAAACAGCAAGAAAAATTTGTAAAATCGTTGTCATTACTTATCCTCCTTCTTTGTGCGTAAAAAGACATATAAAAATGAAAGTGTATTTTCAATCATATAGCGGATTGCTTTTAACGGCGTTAAATACGATTCCCCACCTTGGCGTTCTCTCATTTCAACTTCAACTTCTTGAATTGCAAAGCCACGTCTAGCAAAATACATCATCGTATCTGGTTCAGGCCGTTCATTCGTAGCATTAGCCAATTCTGTGAATACTACTTTTGAATACGCACGCATTCCACTTGTTGGATCGGTTAATTTTAACCCTGAAAAGAGCCGTATCATCAAACTAATATGTTTTGCACCCAATTTACGCAATAATGTTTGTTCATATTTATCACTATTATGTAAGAACCGTGAACCAATCACAATGTCTTTTCCATTGGTAATTTCTGTCACTAGTTTTGCGATTTCTTCAGGAATATGTTGGCCATCACCATCGATTTGGACACAGACATCATAATCATTTTCAACCGCATAGCGGAATCCAGTTTGAACAGCTCCACTTAACCCGAGATTGATAGGTAAACTGATACAGCGAATCCCTTGTTCCCTTACTAATTGCTCAGTTTTATCTGCTGAACAATCATTAATGACTATAACTTCATATTGGGGATACTGTTTTAATTCTGTTAGTAATCCAACGATACAATCTTCTTCGTTATATGCTGGAATAATCAATAATGTTTTCATTGTTTTCTCCTCTATACTGACATGTAATATAAAATATTTTGATAAATTTTCGGTCTGAATAATAACATACTAATAGCATAAATAGCTACAAATACAATGCCAGAAACAATAACTGCTAAAAATGTATTTACATTATTTGCTATCAATATAAATTTTACTAACAGCCCACCACCTGTAGCTACAATATTTAAGACAAGTACTTCTATTGTAAACCCTGTTATTTTTTTAAAATTCAATTTTCCAACGATTATTTTTTTAGTAACGGTTCTTAAACGTAATAAAGAAATAATAATCGAAAATGCTAAGGCTAAAACAATCCCTGGAAGTTGAAATAAAAGTCCAAAAATTAAAATTCCCACTATTCTCACAGTTGCTGCAAATAGTGTATTTTTCATTACGATTTTTTGATAGCCACTAGTATAACACACTCTATACGTAACTTCCCTAATACCAAAAAAGATAATGCTTACGAGATATAAACTTGTTAACATATATGTCATTTGAATTTCGGAGTTACTGTATCTCGGAGCAAGCAATACATTTAGAACTTCTTGTCCAAATAACAAGAAGCCAACCATTATTGGTAATAAGATTGTCAAAATGACGAAAATAATATTATAATAATGATCTTTTTCTAGTTTGTTTTTATCGTTGATAAAAGTTGTTAGTTTAGGATATATAACAGTTATAAATGGTGTTACGGATAAACTAAGAATTGCAGTATATAGTAAATATGAAAAACTTAAAATCGATAATTGACCTACTCCTACTAAAACTGCTGCATTTTGTTCTGTTAAATCACTTAATTTTAAAACAACATTACTAATTAAAACAGGTATTGCTATAATTACAAATTCTCGTACTTTTTGATCTTTGATAATATTTTTAAGTTGCAAATCTCCATATTCATTTTTTTTCGTTACAAAATACTGACTGTATGTTCTCACAAGCAACCACTGCAGTGCATATCCTAGTGTCAATAACATCATTACTGTTATTACATTTGTTGCTTTTCCGTAGAAAAATAAAAAATAGGCAATTGGAACTAAGTTCGTTAAAACAACAGAGAGAGATTGGACAAAGAATTTTTCTTTTGCTTGTAGGAATGCCATGTTCAATACTGAATACGTATAACAAATTTGACCAACATAGAGGATTGCAGATAAGAAGAAGAAGAGTTGTTTGGCATTCTCACTATCTGGCCATAAAAATTGTCCGCTAATATATGTAAACCCTAAAAATACTAGACCAATCATTCCTAATACAAAAATTAAAACTCTACTCAATTGGTGATACAATTTATCTGCTTCTTTTTCGCCGTAATTTGAAAAAATATTGATATACATAGGAATAAATGTTACTTGAATAGCTGCAAAAACTGGTACACTAACAGCAAAAGAGTACGACTGTGCTAATCTAAAAGTATCCATCTCTAATGAAACACCTATATTTTGTGCCATGAGTACATTCAATACAAAACCTAGTAATTGCGCAATTAAATTAAATATCATGACATAAGCTGCATTTTTCATCGCTTATTGCCTCTCTTATTTGAAAATATCAATTTTAAAAAAATTAAATAAGTTGGAACGATTAATGCCATTGCAGATGAAATGTTTTGTCTTTGAATTTTTTGTTCAACATACTTATTTTTTTGCCATTCGTTCCCGAAGTGTCTTTGCATAAAATTAGTAATATCAATAAAATCTTGCCACGTTTTTTTAGGGTAGCGTATTAATCGGTATCCGTGTCCAACACATAAGTGTTCTAGTGCTAAGTAATGGATTTCTTCCTTATGTAAATCATACAACCCTGCTTCTTTAAATAAAGAAATTAAATTTTCCATAGCCGGATAAATATCAAATATTTTTTCATTGTATGTATTCATTATTGAACCAGTGTTATCAATAATGTAATTATAAAGTGGTTTCCTAATATAAGTTAACTTGCCTGTTGCTTTTGCAATAAGAAAGGGTACTAATGCTAAATCTTCATAGTTGATTCCTTCGGGAAATAAATTTTCTTCAAGTAATGATTTGTGATAAATTCTTGCCCATGCAGCCTGCTTTCCTAATACATAATAATTATTGCCTTTGTATATTTCCTTATTTGCTTTAGTTCCATCTTGTTTTGTTAAATAGTAATCAAATATGCCCATTAAAGATTGATTTTTCTTCATCTCTGAAAGAACTAAATCAATTAAGTTATGTTCTATGTAATCATCTGAATCGACTAATAAAATATACTCTCCAACAGCTTTTTTTATTCCATAATTTCTCGCAGAAGATAAACCTCCATTTTCTTTCACAAATGCCTTAATTACTTTTGGATATTTTCGAGCGTAGTCATCTATTATTTGTTGAGATTTATCTGGACTCCCATCATTAACAATGATTACTTCAAAAGGATAATCACCTTCTTGATTTAAAATACTATCTAAACATCGTTTCAAATATTTTTCAACATTATAAACGGGAATAATTATCGAAATCATTTAGTTACTCCTCTTTTATTTTTTTTACTACCCTTTATTATAACAAAAAGCAATTAAAACACCAAATTATTATCGACTCTATACAAAATAAGAAAAAGCTGCTCATTTACCGAACAGCTTCTCTACTATTTTAAATTATCTGCGATTTCATAATCATATGTATCTAACGTATATGGTTCAAATGGCTCTGTTATCAATGTTTTTTTATATGACATACCAAAATATTCAACTATTGCTTTAACAACTGAATCAGCATATTTCGATTTATTATTCTTATAATTATTTGCATCAGAAGAGTTTGCCCCATTAAAATACTCAACAAGTACGGGTTCTGGTGTCAAATAGTTTTCACGATATAAATTCCCATTTGCATCTTTGTTATGTCCGTTTGTAATATTTCCACCATATTCTCGAACCATGTAATAACAATCACTCGTAGGTGCATTGTTATCATAGCCATAACTTGTACCATCACCAGTTTTTTTCGTTACATCACATGCAGTGTGCTGATTTAGATCTTTTGGTTGATTTGCCATTGTTGAAAGGTTATGAATAATACGGTTAGCTAAATCATTTGTATTTTGCATTGGATGCATCGCAAATGCTCCACGGTTACTTGTACCAGCACTATTATAATGGCTTGCAATCGTTACCTTTGCTCCCGACTGATATACTTTATCAGTTCGACTGTTTTTTCCGTATAGAGGAAGTTGTCCACCACTATGATTAATTTCTCTTGTCATAGCAACTTTCAACCCATGACTTTCTAATCCTTGGCGTACCATCTTCATTAGACTTAACATTTCTGTATTTTCACAAGATATTCCCGAAAAGGATGAACATGCACCCGAATCAGCAGTACCAGGATTGTAATCACCACCATGTCCAGGATCTAACATCACATCTGCAACACTTGTACTATTAGCTGCTTTCGTTGTTACTGTAATGGTTGGATATACCCCTTTAGTTGCGTTTACTTGAACCTCTTTCAACTGATTATTTCTTCTTATTGTATACGCAGTGTATTTATTATTTTTTATTTGTCCACTTCTTAAATTATACAAAGTTCCCGAAGTATCTTTAATTGCAATTTGATACACTCCATCTTCGAGTTTAGACAAATCGATTCCTTTGTTTGCATTGCTTAGTTTTTTGATACCATCTTTGGCAACTAATGACTTACTCTCAAATGTTTTTCCATTCTTTAATAAAACAATACTTGCTGCAGTTCCAAATTTAGTTTCTAGTCCGAAATTTTCACCATGAATAGCTAGTGCATCTACTGTATTATTATTTTCTGTAACTTGAGCCTTATTAAGCATCATTCTGCTATTTCTTGGAACTGTCATTTTAATATTTCCTGATTGATAAGCTTCATATGTTCTGTTATCGTACAGCCAAATTTGCTCCTCTATACCATTTACATTAGCATAAACTTTATAGTTTTGATTTGGTAATTGCGAAATATCAAAACTTGCTACTTTGATTAATTTATCGTATGAACTTATCTCAGAATCATATTGCATTCCATTATCACCAATTAACTTTACACCAATCGCGTCATTAGAAGCTTCTACACTATTTTGATAACTAATATGAGATACTATATTTAGTTTTTCGTTCGTGATACTGATATTTTTCAATTCTGTTGATATTCCAGTAGGTATAGCTATTGCGTTCACCTTAAACGCAATTCGT
>DNGE01000050.1:1088-1455 GCA_003486705.1 Bacillota bacterium | reverse complement strand
TCAGTTGAAATTCCCTTATCTACTGCGTTCACCTTAAACGCAATTCGTGTTCCTTCTAACACTGGTACAATTTCTTTTCCAGTGACCTTCATCGTTGTCGGTAATGCTTTACTTCCATTCCATGATTGTTCCACTTTTCCGTCAACATTCACCATGAATCGATATTGCTTCCCTGTTAGTAACTTACTTTCATCAACACTAAATTTATAATTATATTGATCGACTTTCGCTACCGCTAAATCAACTGTGCTACTTCCATCTGTTGCTACGAGTTGTCCTTTAATTACACTTTGCGGTGCTTCCACCCAATTCGCATAACTTGCATGACTTACTAATTCCAACACACTTCCGTTTAACTTCGCACTTT
>DNGE01000050.1:0-858 GCA_003486705.1 Bacillota bacterium | reverse complement strand
CACTTTTGAACTCAGTTGAAATTCCTTCTTTAATAGGTTCAACTACAAAATTAATTCTACTTCCTTCTAATTTCGGAATAATTTCAGCTCCATCAACTTTCATTGTAAGTGGCAATGGCTTATTTCCATTCCAAACTTGTTCAGAACCTAAATCCGCAGTTGCTACAAATCGATATTCTTTCCCCTTGCTTAGTTTGGTTGCGTCAATTGTAAATTTGTAATCATATTGATTAACTTTACTCACAGCTAAATTATATGTTTCAAGTCCGTCCTTTGCAACTAGCTTTCCTGATATAACATTCTCTGGCGCTATTTCCCCATTCGTGTAGCTCACATGACTCACTAACTCAAGCACATTTCCGTTAACCTTTGCTGTTTTGAACTCGGTTGAAATGCCTTTAATTTGCTTCCCAACATTAACTACGCTAACACCACTACTACTCACATACTCATTGCCGTTCCAATTATATGGAAGAGCGGTTGGTATATTATTACTACTACTCAAAATATTATTCCGTGCCGGCCACACGAGATATTTTCCATCTGAGGCATCTGTATCTTTTAAAATAATTGGTGTTTCGGTGTAGCTACTATAAAGGGCTAACGCTCCATTTGCATCTGGTGCTGTAATTGGATAAACTTGCTGATTTGTCGAGTTTTTAACGCTATTTGCTGTTTTGAAAATACCAATTGAATAATAGTTCCATTCCTTTGAACTGCCACTATTAATTCCACGATCAACCGTATAAATATGAGCAGCTGCTTTTTCTGCCCAGAATGGATCGGAAGCGTACTTCACATTTGCTCCCATATTTTTATTTCCAAGCATACCCCCGTAGTAACGCCAATCTTGTGGAT
>DNGE01000178.1:7809-16085 GCA_003486705.1 Bacillota bacterium | reverse complement strand
GCATAACCAGATATAGTTTTCAAATAATTGAACCACCGTATTATAGGCTAGATAACGATCGTTATTATTTTAATTTGAACTTTAAACATTTAACCATTTAGTAATTTTTTATAAACCGAAGGTAAGAAAGATAACAGCTTAAAGTCTAGTGATGACGAGTTCATATAAAAAAGCAAGAGCTAAACAAATTTGTTTAGCTCTTGCTTTTACTTTAATAGGTGGTCAACCTAATATTAACTCAACTAAATAAATGACTTCCCTTTAGACTTTACTGAAAATGGGTGACTCTCGTCATATTCAATTAAATCCCATAGATTACCGTATAAATCTTTAAACACAGCAACAGTTCCATAATCTTGTTGTAGTGGGGGTCTAACAAATTCTATTCCTTGATCAATCATAGTCTCATAGTCACGCCAAAAGTCATCTGTTCCTAAGAATAAGAAGACACGTCCTCCAGACTGATTACCGATAAAAGCCTGTTGATCCTCATTTGAAGCCTTAGCAAGTAAGATGGCCGTTCCCTTTGAACCCGGCGGTGCAATGACAACCCAACGTTTATCTTGTTCCGGTAGATAAGTATCCTCTAATAACTTGAAGTTTAATTTTGATGTATAAAATGCAATAGCCTCATCGTAATCATGTACGACTAAAGAAATATTTGTGATGGATTGAATCATGAGGAATCTCCTTTTTAGAGTTTTTAATTATTATATCATAACCCATAATTTCAATGATAATTTGTTTTAATACAACACGTTAAAGAAGATAAAGAAAGCAAAACCGATTAATCCTAATTCAGTGTCTAAGTCAGGATTAATCGGTTTTATACTAATTCTTTTCTAGTATCTGCACCACCACTTTGGCAAAATCCATTGCTCCATTTTCAAGCGCCATCTTTGAAGCTAGATGTTGCGCGTTAGTAACAATCTTAGCATCCAATGCATCCGTTATCGCTTGTGTCAATTTATCAGAAGTTAGGTCTTTTTTATAAATAGGTTTTGCAGCGACACCTAAATCAAATGCACGATGCGCCCAGGCAAATTGGTCATTTGAAAAAGGAATAATAACACTTGGAACGCCTGCTTTAAACCCTGCAGCTGTTGTACCCGCACCCCCATGATGACACACAACAGAAACACGTTCAATTAAACCAATGTTAAAAGAAACGCTAAATCAAGAGGTCAAATATAGTGAGGTCGAACTTGATTTTATTTTAGAGTATCAATTATCTGCCATGATTAGCATCATGAGTTACTGGTTTCAACAAGAGAAGATACTACCGGCAAAGCATTTAGTGGGTTTAATGAGTGACATAATGGAAAATGGAATGAGCCATATGTTTAAGGTATAACAGTAAAAAAGTAAAGTAAAAATACATACTTATGTTGTTAGGGGACAACCGTTATAATATAAAGGTTAAATAGGTAAGCATAAAAAATTCATTTGACGTTATGAGCGTTAAACTTAATAAGGTAAGGAGTACAAAGATGAAATTTGCAGTTATTGGAGACATCCATAGTAATAAGTATGCGTTAGAAAGTGTATTAACACATATAAAGGAACAAGGGGTTGATACAATATTATCAACAGGTGATTTAGTAGGGTACTTACCTTATCCAAATGAGGTCATTTCTTTATTAAAAAAACATCATGTATTTGTTGTGAAAGGCAATCATGATGATACCATTGCCAATGCTAGCTCAGTGTCAGCTGAAGAACTAAAAAGGTACGATGTAAAACAAATTCAAAGTAAGGCATCAAACTTATACACAAACTATGTCTTAAGTGATGAAAATCGTACGTATTTAAAAAATTTACCGCATGAGTTGAATTTTAAGATTTTAGATAAGACGATTCAAGTTGTTCACGGAAGTCATCGCGATATTGCAGAGTATTTAAATGAAGATGAAGAGTTGTTGACACAACTTGCCCCAACTGTTTTAGCCGATGTATTAATTTGTGGTCACACACATATGCCATATCATTTAAACGTAGGTGGTATTGATTTTATTAATGTAGGCTCTGTTGGAAAACCCAAAACAGGTGATGATTTAGCCACGTATACAATTGTTGAAGTGAAGGAAAACGAAGTGATCAGCCAATTAATGAAAGTGTCATATAATGTGGATCAATTAGTAAAAGATATTGAAGAGAATGAGATGATTTCAAATGATTTAATCGAAATGATAAGGAAGGGATACTAATTATCCATTTCTTATTTAATGATAAGAGAACATTAATGTATGAGAATTTTAAAATAATAGGATAATTATATAAGAAAAGGTTAATCTTAAGAATATAGGAAATTATTAAGATTAACCTTTTTTTGTCTTTTAAAATGTATTTACAGGGATATAAGAAAATCTGTGTGACACGTTGTGATAAATAATTATTAATTCAATTTTTTCTGTATTACGACATAGGGTAAAATATGGTATAATTTTTGAGTTGTTGAAGTGAAAAACAGTATATGAGGGGAAATATTTGGAGGATAAAAATGGAGTTTTATAACTTTTTTAATAAATCAGAATGTGCGTTACTCATTTGTAAAAATGATAGGTATTCTACTGTTATTGAAGCAAATTCTGCATTTTATCATTTAGTAGGGTATTCAAAAAATGAATTTTCATCTAAGTTTAATAATCGTTTTGCATCGTTGCTTTTGGATGATTTAGATGAGATTTTAAAAAAGGTAAAAAAAGCAACTGACCAGTCTAATGTGCTAGATTATGAATTTCGAATCCGTCATAAAAATGGGCAAACCTTATGGATTCATGATATTGCAACGTATATTCCGCAATTAGATGTCTTTTATTGTGTCATTATGGATATCACCTATAAAACGGTTGCATTAGAACAAGAAAAAAGATTACAATTTGCTGAAGCAACGACGAAGGCAAATGAAACCTTTCTCGCGCATATAAGTCATGATATCCGTTCGCCACTTAATGGGATATTAGGAATGGCTCAACTTGCTAAGGATGTAAGAAATGACCAAGATAAATTAGAGAATTATCTCGATCAACTTTTAATATCAGGTAACCATTTAAAGTTATTAGTCGACTCTCTACTCCGTATATTTGAAATTGATGCAGAATTAACAAAAGTTAATTTAGCTCAAATGTCGTTATGTTCTTTATTTGAAGAAATCATCAGCATAATAAAACCACTGGCAGAAGATAAAAATCAAACACTAAATTTCAAAAGTCGTGTTATAAATGATTGTGTGATTTCAGATGAGTTTTTGATAAGAGAAATTGTTATAAACTTACTCTCTAATGCAATTAAATATACGAACGAAGATGGCAAAATCAGTGTTGAAGTTAATCAACTAGAGAATATTGGACCATCTGTTTATGAATATGAATTCAAAATTACGGATAACGGAATTGGGATACCTGATGCGTATTTAGAAAATATTTTGGACCCATTTTATCGCTCACCAGATGCCGATGAAAACGATAATGAAGGTAATGGGATTGGTTTAAATATCGTAAAATCATACACGAATTATTTAAAAGGAACGATAGATATCGAAAGTGAACTAGGGAGAGGGACTAGTTTTAGCATCAAAGTTCCAATGAAAATATCAAATCTTGTTTTACCGCCACAAGAAAAAACAATTGCGGTGAAGGCACCACATCTAGATAAAAAAGTCTTAAATATTTTAGTTGCAGAGGATAATGAAATTAATGCTGAAATAATGAAAACCATTCTTACTGAATTTTGTTGTGAAGTAACGGTTGCTCAAAATGGACGTGAAGCCGTAGATATATTTAAAGAATCGTCAGTACATTATTTTGACTGTGTGTTTATGGATATAAATATGCCAATACTGGATGGATATGATACGACTATTTTAATAAGAAATTCATTTAGAGACGATCAAAACATTCCGATATATGCTTTGTCAGCACACGTATTCCCTAAAGAAATAACAACTGCAACTCAAGTTGGAATGAATGGTTACCTAACAAAACCAATCGATATTGCTGCAATTAATAAAGTAATCAGCGAACTATATTAGAGTAGTAAATGACGGTATATTTTTGAAAAAAAAGATTAATCAACGTTAATAATAACGAGGATTAATCTTTTTTAGTTTATAAGTTTTATAATAAAATGAATGCTTCGTCGATAGGTTTTAATTACGTTTATGATTCATCAAGCATGGTTGATGTTAGTTCAAATTCTTTTTGGCTGTCTTGTACATTCTTTTCTTTATATTCAAACATTTTATCGAAAGATTCAAGTTCATCTTCTGTTGTTTCAAAGACATCTGAGAAAAAGGCATGACCAGAAATATGATCTAAAGCTCCATTTTGAAGCGGTAAGACGAGTAGACCTTTATAAAAATTACCATCTGGCATTGAAATGTTATATTTCTTTCCACCTACAAAACCATATGTTTCATAATGATAAGGATAACCTAAAATAACGATTGCTTTATATCCAAGCATTTTAGCTGCCTCATTGAAACCTCCCGCCACCTACGGCTTGCGCCTTAGAGGTGGGGGATTCTTTTAATACCGTATCGTCATTCATCCCTTTTACTTTTCCTGACGGAAGTTGAAAGGAAATTGCATCTCTACCCAAACACCATGCTCTAACTCAGATTCAAGCTAAATCTTTTTTGTATGGGCGACGAGTAACGGACTAGGTGCTTTCATGACACCTTTATTCCATTCGTGGCTTGTGCCACTATTGGGAAATACGTTTACTAGCTAAATGTTTTTCTATGTAAAGGCAACTTTGGATTACTTTTGTATTTTACTTGCATAAGAGACACTTAATGGGATGGGTGTTTTCAATACACCGGTGTCCCATACATGTGAGTCACCTACCTGCGGAAAGACTTTGCGTTGAATATTAGCAGCGCCATTCACATCGGCATGGATGCGTCCGTGTTGTTTGGATTGATACCAACTTCGTTTGACACGATAGCCACTAAAGGTGTATTTAGTGGTGTTATTTTCTTGATAAATAGGTAAAGCATCACGATCGAGGAAACTCGCTTTTGACGTATACGACTCCTCTGTTTCGACAACAAAGATGCCCGCTTGTTCGGCTTTATACGTTAGGGTTTGGATAAACACGTTATAAGGAATGTGAATGAAATTTTGTTTATCCTTTTTCTTAAAGTTGACGTGTTGTTTCCAACCGTCATTTTTCCCAATCACTAACGTGTCAATTTGGTGGTCTAAACAATACATCACCAATTGTTTGCTTACTTTATGGAAGTAATCTTTCATAAAGTCGTGACGTTTTCGGTCTAAGGCGTTTAAGCGTTTAGAAGTAAATGGCTCTTCTTTAGGAGATTTTCCAAGACGTAAGATGCCATAGTAGTGTGCGCGTTGTTGATTGTAAAATTGATTTTTGTTTTTCAAGATGCCGCCCTTAACAAGAATTGGGGCTTCCCCAATGTTGTTTGACATGGTTACGAAATTTGAAACACCTAAATCAATGCTGGCGATACGAGTTGCCGTTTCCTTTGTTCCTAACGTTTGGATGTGTTTGAGTTGACACACGAGTTCGATGACATAATCTGTGCCTTTGGGTACGATGCGAACTTCTTTTAAATCGGTGGTGTCGCAATGCGACAAGTCGCCTAACGGAAGGGTTAGCTTTGTTTTGGGTAATTTTAACTCATGGTGTGTGAAAGATTCTTTCATGTGACGAATCACCGCATCTTGATTCGTGAACGTGGCCACTTTACGTCCGTTCTTTTTAGCGTAGCGTGGGAGGTTTGGACGTCCTAAATACTTGGACGAGTGGTGTTTGAAATCTTTTATCGATTCGAAGTAAGACGTCCAATCTTGTAGCACGAGTTTGATCATCGCTTGACTGGTTTGGGTGGGTAAGCTTCGGTAATCCGCGTTGTTAGAAAGTTTAAACATCCCATCTAAAAGCCCGTAGGTCAAAAACCATTTTTCAGTAGTGGGCATCTGATGAGGGGTTGGTTTTTTGGGTAAGTCCTTTTCCTCCAAAACGGCCTTTTGGCATTTCTTTTCATACGTCGTTTCTTGAATCTCATTTAATTGGACAAGACACTGTTCAAGGGTGGCGAAAACGTGTTTTTCATTTTCACTCAAACAAGCTTTGTCTTTTTGAACGCCCGTCATCACTTGACGAATGTGAAATTGCGTCACATTATACATGTTTTTGGCGTTCAAGCACATCGTGTCGCAATACGAAAACAAAGGGTGGGATTGTTTGATGCGGTAAGCGTAAGTTCGATACTGTTTTTTGGGTTTGTCTGTTTGTTTTTTAGTCATGATTTCACCTCCTTTTTGATATCAGACAGAACAAGTGTTCACATTCTATTATATGTAAAAACCAGTGCCACTAGCACTGGTAAATATAACTTTTTTCGATTTCAATTCAAGGGTTGGCGATTCACCCCGCCACCTACGGCTAACGCCTAAGAGGTGGGGGTCCTCTCGCCTATAATGATAGAGTGCGTAATTAACTTACGTCCAAGCCCTTGTCGATGAAAACTTGGTAAGATGCTAACTGGTCCAAATGTAATAGTAGGATATTCAGTTTGACCTTCAGTCACAATCTTTGAGTGAGTGTAAAAGATACTTCCGACAATCTGGCCATCTACTTCGATAACAAAAGATAGCTCCGGAATAAAATCAGCATGGGTTCTTAACTTATTAATAATTAAATGTTCATTACATCCTGGACAATATAAATTCCAAAAAGCTTCCCTCGTTACTGATTCAACCGTTCTGTAATCTGCTAGTTGTTCGCGTCTAATTGTTATATTCATTTTAAGAAATCCTCCGTTACATGTATTTTCTGTTTTTTATCTGATTAAATAAGGCCCTTATGTTTAACACGATCAATCTCGTATATTTGATAATCACTCATAAAAAGGATTCTTTATAATGAGGGAGATTATATTTAATAAAAAAGCGACACTCATACTTATTATAACCTAGAGTTGCTAAATAATTGTTCTACATCTCTTTTAATAAAAGAAGATAAGAAAATAATTTAATTTCTTAAGTTTAGTTACTTAATAATAGTGAACGTCATTTCCTTTATAAAACGCACACTATTCGAAAACTAATGTTTTTAATGTTATAGTTACTTCGATTAAAATAGAAGACCAATTTCTTGTCACTTGAGTTCATAAATTCATTTTAAGTGCATATATTTTAGTAGCAGAGTAAACGACAAATCCTTTAAAAAAAACGCAAATTATTTAGAGGTTTGAGAGAGAGATACTAACATCGTATCTGCTTATTTAGGACATTAATCTATTTTTAAACATAGACGGAGGGGCATGTTATGACAGCAGAACAAATTTTAAAAGAAATTGAGAAAATCGATCAAGAAATAAAAGTGTTAAGTGAAAACCGTTGTGAGACCTTAGTATGTAAAGGGAAAGAACACGAGCGTTCACTAAAAATTCAAGATTTGTTAGATTATCGTACGGAACTCTACTATAAATTAGATTTTCCAAATGCTAAAAAAGTAGCAAAATCAAAAGAATCACTAGAAGAAAAAGTGCGTAATCAAGAAAAAACTAATATTGCTAAAAAACTATTAGATGTATTAGACGATGAAATGATATCAACTAAAGTAGGTTTAACACTTGAAGAAGTTCAAGCTTTAAGATAATAAGAGATCGTACAAAAAATCGTTGGCCCCAAAAAGGGGTACAACGATTTTTTTATTTCATAATATAATGAGTCATTTTAGAGTCTTATTGTTAATGCTCACTAATAATGCCTAGAAGTTGCTCGTTTGCCTTGTCACGAAAATATGCGGATATTACGGTTGTTAAAGATATTCCAGTCAAGCTGATTATTAACGCGAATCAAGGAACGTTAAATGGTTGTAATCGTAGTTTAGTCATGCGTGAATTTGATATTGCAAAAGACTTGAATTTTGAAAAAGCAAAAAAACACAGTCACACAAACTAAAATAGGAGAATTTACGTACAGTTTTTGGATATGAATGAGTAAAACTACAATTAAAGTTGTCGCTAACTAAAGGTGGATATTATGAGAAAAAAATGATGAACACATTCTCCGTCATGGGATGCAGCTTTTTTTATATAACATCCTTTAAGGTAAAGCGAGCGGAACAAATCGTGACGTAAACGCCCGTGTGATAAACATTCTGTTTGAAAATTATGAAGCGTATCCTAACCATTTAAAACAACGTAATCACAACATTTAAATAAAAGTTTTAACTGAAAATAAAATGCGCGATATGATTGAACAGTACGTTATCTCGATGTCACATGAATTAAAATG
>DNGE01000178.1:0-7539 GCA_003486705.1 Bacillota bacterium | reverse complement strand
TTTGCCTTTGCCATCTTGCGCCAATTGTATGATCCAGATAAGCGGTATAGCCATCGTGGAAACTTTGGTGATACAAATAAATGATCAGCACTTTCTCGTGAAGCAATCGTGTTTGCTAAGTGTTCATATGCTTTGGTCAATGTGATTTTAGGTCCTTTTCCATGCGGAACATTGCGAAGGAATCTCAACATTTCACCACCGCCAATCCCTAATCCTTGTCCAAATGTAAACTGACAATGAGCACACCAATGCTTTATGATGTCTAGTGCATGTCTATTTTGAATCGCATCGTAAAAACCACTATTCACAATGGCATACACCGTAATCGCATGGTCTTTATCTTTAAAATATTCTTCCATCTGAACTAAACAACTTAAAAGGTGAGAAGGGATACTATCCACATATAATGGAAAAGCAAATACAACGACATCAGCACATTCTAATTGCTGAAGTGTTTGCTCAGTAACCTTCGGTTTAGTCAGGCGGTATTCTTCAATCTCATGATCTTTTAAAAAGATTTTTAAGTCAGTTAAAACACATTCAGAATTACTGTCTTTATATCGAGGACTTCCGTTAATTAATGCTATTTTCATAAGAAAAGCCCTCCGATTTCTTCAAGTGAGTTTACCAGATAAAGATTATGCTTTTTAGGTGCATAGTTAACAAAATTAGCTTTTGCCATTTCTTTTGCCGTTATCATTTCAGCATCAGAAATAGAATCTCCATAAAAGCAGATACTTAAATCAAATTTATTTTTGTAACGCATTTTGTGATGCATCTCGTTATGGCGGATTTCAAAATCTGGGTGAAGATAAGATAGACCACGGTCTAGAACGTTCTTAACAAATGGGCTATATCCCCCATACACACATTTGCTGATGATGATCATGTCAGTACACTTAGAAAATAGTTCGCCTAAATGCTGGTACGGATCTTTAATCACACACGTTCCTGGCGTTTTAATCCAACAACCAAAGCAGCCAATACAATGTTTAATACGATTATCATTTGAAATGATGACGGTGTCATCATTAACGTGAATCACCTGTCGTAACTGCTCAGGCATTAAATCAGAAATTACTAATTTCATTTTAATTGCTCCCTTCTTGGCAGTAGATGAATAGCCCCTCAGTTTTAAAAAACTTAACTACACTAGTAGAGTACCATATTTTGGTATGGTTTAAAAGTCTTAATAATGAGTGCGTGGGTTATCGGTTTAGAGGAGGCGGAATGTCGTGCTACATAAATGAAAGTACACGACCGTTATTTGAAGAGATGGTCGATAAGATTTGTTTTTACTATGAGTTGGATTATGTGCTTCTCATTGAGGATGAGGCAGCGGGATTCTATTTAAATACCGATGTCCATCAGCTATTTTTTGATGAGGTAAAACATGACGATATAGTAAACTTAGCTAGCAATCGATAAGACTGTATATAGGAAAAATCCAACGATTACATAATAGGCTGCGTCACTAAACTTGATATCCTATATCTCACTTAAAAGTTTTTTTGCTGTGAAAAACTTCTGAACACGCATATAGTTTTAACGTGAAATGTGTGATATATTGTTATCTGAGAGGAGTGATGAATGGTGACATGTATTCATTGTGGATTCGAGAATTTAGATACGGCCACGTATTGTAGCGGTTGTGGACAAAAAATAGAAACTGAAAAATTAGATGTTAATGATGATATAGAAACGGTGCAACCAATGGAAGTATCGTCTCAAAAGTTTGAGAAAAATAACAGACGTGTTTTATTAGCTGTGATAATAGTTTTAGTCTTAGGTCTAGTTGCAGCAGGCATTTATGTTGTAGCGAAGCCAGATTACTTAGAATTAGCAAAAGAGTCATATGAAATAAAAGATTATGCTACTTTTGAAAGAGCAACAAACAACTTCTCAGAAGAGCAAATAGCGGCATATGATGAATTTATTTTAAATGAGATGATGCTTGTTTTTGAAGCGTTTAAAGCAGAGGCGGTTTATTATAAAGATGCTGTTCGTCAATTGAAAGACATGCAGTCTTATGTGCTTAAAGAGGAGAAGTATACCACGATTTTAAATAGCCTAGAAACATTAAATAGTTCTAGAATAGCTTACGCTGAAGGTAGAGAATGGCTAGAAGCAAAAGAGTGGGAAAATGCTAAAGCATCATTTTTAAAAGTGAGTGAAGAGGATGCAAATTATGAGTCAGCACTGCGCTATTTAGAATCGATTAAACGTTGGCAATTGCAAGAGATTGCATCAAAAGCGAGTACATACGCTGAAGCGGGTGATTATGAATCGGCATTAGGTGAAATTGAAAAAGGGTTAGTCATTGACCCTGAAAATGAAATCTTACTTAACTTAGTGGATGCCATCGAACTAGCGATGACACAACCACCAGTTGAGGAAGAAGAAGTCGGTCAACCTGGACTTGGCGAAGTTATCAAATCAGGATTAGACTCACTAGGAGATAGTATAAAATCATTCTTCAATGGTATTTTTTCTTGGTAGGGATGTTTGACATAATAAATAAAAAGCGAGAGAAATCTCGCTTTTTATTTATAGAAATTTTGATAATAGTACTGTAAAAACTTATGATTTCCTTCGTTTAGCTTCATGCTTTGATCATAAAGCATTTCCTCAATTTGTGGAACAGTTTGCTTGTGAGCATCTTGAATGAGCTTTTGCTCAAGTAGGGTTTGTAACATGACATATTTGAGTAAATGTCCTATATTTGATGTGTTGCTTTCTAATGCGTGTAATTCTTTTTGCATGAGTTTTGTATTTTTTTTATACTTAGTCGTTAATTCTTGAGTGGAATCTTCTTTATGGTAAGGTAGTAAATAACGATTAAACAATAAAGCTAAACAGATTCCAACAAACATCAGAATAAATCGTGTAACTGATAAATAGCCGATCTTTTCAACAAATGAAATGGATGTTAAAGCCACAAGGGTCATCATCATCGCTTTTTTTGTATAGTCCGTAAAGTAATAATAACCTGTGAGCACGGTAAATAAAATGAACGGTTTAGGAATGCTCTCTTTAACAATTGTAAAGGTCACAAAATATAAAATAGCGCCGGCTGTTACTCCTATAAATCGTTTCTTTGCTTTCGCTACACTATCCTCACGATAAGGTTGAAGCACGACATAGATACTAATAACAACCCAGTGTGGATATTTGATTTGAAATACACTAACTAAAAAAATGGAAACAGAAATGGCTGTAGCTAGCCGAATAGAATACCTAAGTCGCAGCGACTTTATATTAAAATGTTTTTTCATGGTTTCAATCAAATGAAACGAACTAGAAACCTGAATGGTTTTAAAAATTTTTTCGAAGATATGATCTTTATTTTTGGGGGAGGGGTTTAAGCTTTCGCTAAAGATTAATACAGCATAAATCACTTCGTCAATTAAATGATCGTTGAGTTTGCTTGGCTCATATTTTTTAATAAAGTCATGAAGATGAACGTTAAGTTGTGTAAGTGATATTTGTTTATTAAAATATTGTTCTAAGTAAGATAGTTGTTTTTGTAAGTGATTAAAAAATTCATAATGAAATGGAGTAATTTGTTGTGCCACTTCTTTGTTGCTGATCATTAAATTTAATTTTGAAAGGCAGAGGGCGATATGAAAGACGTTTATTTCATTAGTATGGTGGTGTTTAAATGTATGAGGATGTCGCTCATTAATTAAGATAATAAGCGTTCTGATTTTAGCATGAATGTGAATAGATAGCGCATGATCATAGTGTTTAGTTAAGCTATTTTCTAGTTGCTGATTTAATTCAGTGATAATTGTTTTGATAAGGTCGGTGCTTTGGTGTTTAAATGTATTTCTGTTCAGTAGAAGCTGGGTGAACATGATGATGGTAATACTTAACGTAATAGCAAGTAATCGGGTAGGGAGTTCTAAGTGTGTGAGTGGCACCGAATACATAAAGATATATGACATTAAAAAGGTAAAGGAAGTCGGCTGTCTAAAGTCATTCATATACGTAAAGGTAGTGAAAAAGACAGCGAAAAAATTTATGAGTAGCCCAACATATATATTTAAATGAGCACAGTATGACATTAGGCCAAGTGTTAAATTAATGGCCAGAAACGTAACATATCGATACATAAATCGTCCGGTAAAATCACGTTTTAAGAAGATAATATTACCGAGGCCTAAAATAAGACCGACTAACGTATGTTTCGGTCCAAAGATAAATAAAAAGAGAAGATTAATGACAACAAGAAATAGGGCATACAAGCTAGCTTGTTTTAATTGTTTTAAGTTCATGGCATCACCTGTGTATAGTTTAATTAATCCGTCTTAAAGTTATACACAGATGGTGGCATATCGTGTAAGAGAAAGTAGATATAAATTTTATTTCAACCAGTCACTTCAAGCAAATAACTTAATTACTAGATATTGTATTATTTTTAGAACCATAAAAAAACACCACAGCATAAGTCACTGTGGTGTTAGTTTTAATGAGAAAAGTTTTATGTTCATTAGTATGTTATAGGATAAGAGATAAGTAAAAATTTTATTGCTATTAATAAACTTAAAAGTTGGAAAGTATTATTCTTATTTGTTAATAAATGAAGCTGCACTTGATCCAGCGATACGACCTGTACCGTATGCATAACCTAAAGTTCCACCTTCAAAGTATACGTAACTATTGCCGTATGCTCCATTTGTATCAGAACCTGCAGCGTATAGTCCTTTAATCGGTTTTCCATCGAAATCTAAAACTTCAGCTTGATCGTTAACGTCAATTCCACCTAACGTTCCAAGGAAAACAGATGGTGTTGTTTTAACAGCATATAATGTTCCTTCAAGTTTATCTAAATACTCTGAAGATTTAAAATGATCCGTATCAGCTCCCGCTTCACATAATTCATTATAACGGTTAATCGTGTCTACAATATAATTCATATTTAATTTTTCAGCTAATTCTTCTGGACTGTTTGCAACGATAATTGTTCCTTTTTCAATTAATTCTTCAATGTCTGGTAAGACATCTGCTGGTGTATGAGCAATTTCCGCACTTTTAGCTGTATCAATCTCATGACCAACTTCAATGAATTTAGTTGGATTTGTTGCTAGTTCACCATCGAATACATCTGTTAATCCAGCAGGTCCTTCTGCTGCCACAACATCAATTAAAGTTTGATCAAAAATTTGATAACCTGTCATTTGAGGTAACGACTTAATAACGTTTGATGTTTTAATTGGTTCAAAAATAAATGATTCTTCATTCATAAAACGATTTCCATCAACATCAACAAATAACCAAGGGTTGATTAAAGCTGAATTTAAAGCAGATCCCCAGCTTGAACCTCCACGAGATACACCATAATGCATCGTAATAGCATCCTCATAGCTTGCAGCGGCACCTGCTGAAATAGCCATTTCAATACCTGTTCCGATATTAGTTGCGATGCGACCTTGTCCTAAACCTTCACCAAAAACATCTTCAACAAGTTGTTCATTTCCAGCAAAACCACCTGTTGCTAAAATAACAGCATCAGCCAAAATAGTTAAAACCCCACCATCTTCTTTCTCAGCTTTAATTCCTTTAACTTCTCCATTTTCAACAATTAATTCAGTTGCTTTAGTTGAGTAAAGAACATCTCCACCTTTGTTAACAATAGATTCATGTAAGTTTGTAATGGCTTGTGTTCCACCTTCTACATATCCGTGAAGTGTAGAACTTGGATGTGTTTCTTTATGTTCTGCGTATCCACCTGTTGCTGGATGGGCAAGAATTAATTCAGCACCATTTTCAATTAACCAATCAACAGTGTCTCCGGAATTTTTAATAACATTTGATAGTAATCCACCGTTTGCTTGGTAATTAGCAGTATCCACAAATTGATCATAGAACCATTTACCAGCAACCGTTTTTCCTTGTTCTTTTTGTTGTGTTGAGTCTGTAGCAAATAACCCACCAGCCATTGTTCCTTGTCCGGCAGGACTCGCTGTCATTTCAACTAAAGTTACTTTAGCACCGTCTTCTACAGCTTGTAAAGCAGCGGCAGTACCAGAAGCTCCACCTCCGATAACAACAATCTCAGTTGAAATTTCTTCATTAACACCAGTTTTAACAACTGTCTCTTTTAAGGCTTCAATATCAGCACCTGCTTCAACTAAACAAGCTTCCACCCCAGCTAATAATGCGTTAGAGCTATTCGTTGCTCCAGTTACTGCATCAAGACCAATGCTTTGATTAGCAATAATTTGTTCAATTAATGAGTCTAAAGCAGTGTCACCAAGTCCTTCAGTTTCAGTTGATTCTAAGATTTTAATCGATTCAATTTTAGAATCACTTAAGACCACTTCAACTTTAACAAAACCATTATTACCTTCCCCTGTAGCTGTGTACGTTCCAGCTTTAAATGTTGAACCATTCCCCTGTTCAGTTGTTTGACCTGAAGTTTCAGATTGTGGATTAACATCATTTCCAGAGCACCCAACAAACGTTGTAGATAATGCTATAAATAATGCAACAGCGGCCATGCGTTTTTGTGAATAATTCATATTTACTCCTCCTCGAAAAAAATTTAAATGAATACCCATCTAATAATTTACAGTTAAGCCTTAGTATCAAGTCAACGCTAACATTGGTAATAAATTCACATAAAATTCACGTCATTCTCACACGATTGATTTATTTAATAACAATTTTCTACTTAAATTTCTAAAATAAAGAAAATAAATAAAAAACTTAAGCCTAAGACTTAAGTTATAAAATAGGGATATATATTTTAAAATATTCATACTGTTTATCATCTTCAAATGTTGATTTTAATAAAACCGCTAAAAGATCACCATGACATTCAAAGGGTAGATGAATATAATGCTCCTTAATTTTTTCGAGTAATTGTTCATTATTAATATAAGGCACAGATACCTTAATATACAAAACAAGAGCGCGTTGATCTTCAACTTTTATAAATCGCTCATCAATGACTGAATCAAATAGTTCACGATGCTTTGCATCTAACCCTAAACACCAGTGATACATGTACAACGAATTTTGCAAACACTCTTTTTGTAAATAAAGAATAGATTGAAATGTTGGTACATAATCAAGCAAATTTTTACCATTAATCGTGCTGTGATTATCTTCAATCAATTCTAAGTTATTACTTTGTCTTAATAAATACGTTGCAGGCATCATCTCAATAAACCACTGACCTTCATGTCTATCAAACCTTGTACTGTCTTCATACAATTGCTGAGTTAGCACTTTTGAAACAGCTAATTTCTCAAGTTCACACTCAAGAAAAGCTAGATGATCTTTTAGTGTTTGATTTAGCGCATCATTATTATAGTGATTTAAAATTTGAGATGTTTCCTTAATTGTAAATCCAACATTTCGATACTTTTTACACTGAATCAAACGCCCTAATTGATTAAACTTATAATATCTATAATTTGTTCCCTCATCTTTACACGGACATAATAAATCAAACTTTTCATAATGCTTTAGTAAATGTGAAGACACGCCCATTGTTTTAGTGAGTTGTCCTATTTTATATTTAACCACAAA
>DNGE01000085.1 GCA_003486705.1 Bacillota bacterium | reverse complement strand
GCTTTAACCATCGCATTACCACCTGTTGCTAAAATCGTTGCAACGCCTTTATGATTCATTAACGCTGTTGTTGCGTACATTGAACGCATCCCCAGCCACTGTATACAATTTTTTGGAGCTCCTGCAGCAATGGCCGCATCACGGATCACCGTTGCAGCTTGCACTGAACACTCATATGCTGATGGGTGAAATGAAAAGATAATAGGATTTCTTGTTTTTAGTGAGATTAGTGACTTAAATATTACAGTTGAGGTTGGATTTGTCGTCGGAATGACCCCGCATATTACTCCCACCGGCTCCGCAATTTCCGTAATCCCAGTTAAAGAATCTTCATTTATAATACCGACTGTTTTTAAATGGCGAAGATTACTTGTGACGTATTCACAGGCGAATAAGTTTTTAACCGCTTTATCTTCAAAGACACCACGCCCTGTTTCGTTAACAGCAGCCTCTGCTAATACCCCGTGCTTATCAAGCCCTGCCACCGAACATTTAGCCACGATGTAATCAACCGTCTCTTGATCAAAAGATTCAAATATATCTAATGCGCCTAGTGCGTTTTGAACTAACTCATCAACATGAACATCGATTTCTTCATTAGTCCATTGAACTGATTTTACTTCTTGTGCTTCAATCTTTTCTTCATTCATTTAAACTCATCTCCATCTTCTAGATTTAATCACATAGGTCCTTCTATATAGATGTATTAATTTTTAGTTAACTTTATTACACACTTTAATATATTACTTAAATGATTACCGCTTACGAAGTTAACGGTGTGGGGGAGAGAGATGTGATTAACCGTAAAAAGGTTAATAGATTGTAAAAAATAGCTTTTATAAAAATCATGTATTATTAAAAAAATAGTGTAATATTGACTTAGTCCAAATGACTTGTGTGAATTAATTATTGTTTATACTATTGTGATGGAGTTGGAATTTTACTATAAGTGCTTCATAGATCTCTGATGTTACACGTCTAATACTGAATTTTTAAACTTGTATATCCTGCCAAGTTGTTAATTAAAAATCGACGGTTATTAAAAAGTATAAAAATATATTTACAAAAAAAGGGTTACATGTTAATATATTCTTATAAATGTAACAAATAAATACAATTAGTTTGAGATTGTAACGGGATAGGCCGGCAACACTTAGATTAATGACACCAGAAAATCAAAATAAGAAATGCTAAATAAACTTTTTAACGAAGAAAATACTTCGTTTTTGAGGAACTACTTTTTAGAGTAGTACGCTATGGAATGATTTCTGTATAGCGTGATAGCGTCTTTTTGAGAGTGTCGTTAATTTTTGTGTTGCTTTTTTTGTTACCTAAAAAGCTATGAAGATCTGTCGACAAATTTTAATAGCTCTAATATTTACAAAAATATATTAGAGGAGGAAATTCAAGTTATGAGTTATGATGTACTGGCAAAACAAATTATAGAAAAAGTAGGTGGACCTTCAAATATTTTAAATGTTGGTCACTGTATGACGCGTTTACGTTTTAGTTTAAATGATGAAAGTAAAGTAAATATAAATGAAGTTAAAGCAATTAATGGTGTGGTAGGGGCTGTTAATAATGGGGGACAATTCCAAATAATTATTGGTACACATGTCCCAAAAGTTTATGAAGCTATTCAAAGTATTGGAATAGTTAGTAGTGATTCAACTCAGGAGGCACAATCGGGTAAAAAAGGAGTTTTTACGAGTATTTTGGATACGATTGCAGGCTCATTCACACCAGTTATTCCTGCCATTGCTGGAACAGGGATGATTAAAGCATTATTAGCTTTACTTGTAGCATTTGGTTGGATTTCAACAGAATCGCAAAACTACTATATGTTAAATTTTGTTGCGGATACAGCTTTTTACTTCTTACCCTTCTTATTAGCTTTTTCAGCTGCACAAAAGTTTAAATGTAATCCATACGTGGCAGCTGTTTTAGCTGGATTATTATTGCATCCTGATTTGACTGCTTTATCAACAGTTGGTGAAGCAGTAAGTTATTTAGGATTACCTTTAAGGTTAGCAACTTATTCATCATCAGTTATTCCTATTTTACTTATGGTTTGGGTTGGATCAAATGTCGAGAGATGGATGAAAAAGATATCACCTGCATCAATTCAAATCTTTTTTGTTCCTATGATGACAATTCTAATCATGTCAGTGGTTGGTTTAGTAGGGCTTGGACCACTGGGTTCAATTGTTGGAGATTTTTTAGCAAGTGTATTTATGTTCTTAGACGAAAATGTGAGTTGGTTGGTGCCAACTTTACTTGGAGCTCTTTGTCCTCTAATTGTTATGACAGGGATGCAATATAGTATTGTACCAATGGCCTTTACACAAGTAGCAACAGTTGGATATGATACGATTTTAACTCCAGGAATGTTAGCTTCAAATATTGCACAAGGTGTTGCAACTTTTGTTGTGTTAATTAAATCAAAAGATGTAAATATGAAGTCGATTGCAGGTTCAGCTACTATTCCAGCTTTAATGGGAATTACAGAACCAGCTTTATATGGTGTGAATTTACCATTGAAAACGCCATTATATGCAGCGATGATTGGTGGTGGAATTGGAGGATTATATGCTGGATTGACAGGGATTCGTTCTTTTGCTTTAGTAAGCATAGGATTACCTTGTATCCCAGTATTTATTGAACAAGGTGGAAGTTCTGCGAATTTAATTAACTGTTTAGTTACGATTGCAATTTCAATAGTTGTCACAGCAATTGCAGGATTTATTTTAATTAAAGTACCAGGAGAGAAAACAGAAGTTAAAGAGGCGAAAGAAGATAGTATTCAATTAAATAAAAAAGTGTCTGTAAAAGCGCCAATTACAGGAGCGGTTTTGCCACTTTCAATGGTGAGTGATGAAGCTTTTGCTAGCGAAGCGATGGGAAAAGGGGTTGCAATTCTTCCACAAGAGGGTAAAGTTTATTCCCCTGTAACAGGACAAGTTGCCATGTTGTTTAGAACAAAACATGCTATCGGATTAATAAGTGAAGAGGGTGTTGAGATATTAATACATGTGGGAATTGATACTGTTAATTTGAATGGAAAACATTTTACTTCCCATGTAGAGTCAGGACAAAATGTAAATCAAGGCGATTTGTTATTAGAGTTTGATATAAATGCGATTAAGGAAGATGGGTATTCAATAGAAACACCTATTATTATCACAAATACGGCACAATATTTAGATGTACTAGAAACAGAAGAAACATTAATTCAAGCGCATAAAAATTTGTTAACAATTATTGGATAAAGAGTTGGGTTTAGATATGATAAATCTGAAACTAATAAGAGATGGAGGAGTATTAAATGAGATTTCCAGAGAATTTTTTATGGGGTGGCGCAACTGCCGCTAATCAATGTGAGGGTGCTTACAATGTAGATGGAAAAGGTTTATCTATTCAGGATGTAATGCCGCGTGGAATTGTGGGACCCCCAACAGAAGAACCAACCGTCGATAACTTGAAGTTAGTCGGGATTGATTTTTATAACCGCTATGCAGAGGATATCAAATTGTTTTCAGAAATGGGATTTAAAACATTCCGTTTATCAATCGCTTGGTCGCGTATTTTCCCAAATGGTGATGAACTGGAACCAAATGAAGCGGGCTTAGCATTTTATGATAAAGTATTTGATGAGTGTTTAAAATATGGAATTGAACCATTAGTGACACTATCACATTATGAAACACCACTCTATTTAGCTCGTAAGTATGATGGATGGCGAAGTCGTGAATTAATTACATTCTTTGAACGTTACGCACGTACCGTATTTACTCGCTATAAAGATAAGGTCAAGTATTGGTTAACATTTAATGAAATAAACTGTATTTTACATGCTCCATTAATGGCTGCAGGTGTCATGACACCTAAAGAAGAATTAACTGTTCAGGATTTATATCAAACAGCTCATCATGAGTTAGTGGCAAGTGCCTTAGCCGTAAAAATTGGTCATGAAATTAATCCTGATTTTAAAATTGGTTGCATGGTGATTGGATTACCAAACTATCCAATGACACCGAATCCAGATGATATGATTAAAATGATGGAAGAAGATCGCGCTAATATGTTTTTTACAGACGTTCATGTTCGCGGTAAATATCCGACGTATACCAAAAATTTATTAAAACGCTTGAATATTACGTTAGATATTACAGAGGAGGATATTGAGATTTTAACGCATACGGTTGATTTCTTATCATTCTCTTACTATATGACAAAGTGCGTAGCAAAAGATGAGTCAAAGTACGAATTAGTTAGTGGAAATATGGCGCTAGGTCTTAAAAATGAATATTTAAAAGCATCTGAATGGGGATGGCAAATCGACCCTCAAGGACTTCGTTATGTATTAAATTATTTCTATGATCGCTATCAATTACCATTATTCATTGTTGAAAATGGACTAGGAGCTATTGATGAATTAGTCATGGGAGAAGATGGACAACCAACTGTTTATGATGATTACCGTATTAATTATTTAAACGATCACTTAGTTCAAGTGAGTAAAGCAATTGAAGATGGTGTGGAATTAATGGGTTATACAACATGGGGATGTATTGATTTAGTCAGTGCATCAACAGCAGAACTAAAAAAACGTTATGGATTTATCTATGTTGATCGTAACCAAGATGGGAGCGGTACATTAAATCGATATAAAAAGAAATCTTTCAATTGGTATAAAGAAGTTATTTCCACTAATGGTGAAACATTAGTCGAGTAGTTACGGTGAAATAGTAGATCTGCTAGCAGACCTACTATTTCATGTATTGTCAGAACTTGTTAATTATTTTATAATTTAGGTGAGTAATGGGTTACGGAATAGTAAGGAGAGGCAAGTAATGAGAATCAAGAAGGTATTTAATAATAATGTATTATTGGCAGAGGATGACCAACAACTAGAAATGATTTTACTTGGAGTCGGGATTGCATTCCAGAAAAAACCGGGTGAAGAAGTCGATTTAAGTAAAATCGATAAGAAATTTATTATTGAGTCTGATGACACGAAACAAAAGTTTGTTGAATTACTTCGCGATGTGCCCATTAATCATTTAGAGTTAACCTCGAAAATAATAAAGCAAGCTGAAAGTGAGCTAAACACAACGTTCAATGATAGTATCTACATTGGATTAACCGATCATATTAATTATTCACTTTTTCGTGCTAAGCAAGGCATAGCACTTAAAAATGCATTGATGTGGGAGGTTAAGAAGTTTTATCCGCGTGAATTTATAGCGGCAATGAATTGTTTGAAGACGATTAAGTTATATGAGAATGTAAGTTTGCCAGAAGATGAAGCTAGTTTTATTGCCCTACATTTTGTGAATGCACAACAATATGGAGAGGCAATGAAGTCTACAGTAGAAGCGACTGAAGTTATTCAAAGTATATTAAATATTTTAAAGTTTCATTATCGAATTGAAATTGATGAGACGTCACTAAATTATAGTCGATTTGTCACGCATATCCGTTATTTTATTCGCCGATTCATGAATGATGAAATTATTGGAACTGATGAAGATGAATTCTTATTTTTACAAGTTAAAGGAAAATATCCTAAGGCATATGAATGTTCATTAAAGGTACAAAAATATTTGGAGTCTAAGTTTTCAATGCCAATTACAAATAATGAGATGCTATATTTTATGCTCCATATTAATCGAGTTGCAGAGAGAGAATTAAAGAAGTAATGAATTAAAGTGAGATTAATTTAGTGATTAATAAAAAAACATTCAAGAACTTCATTAGAAGTGTTGAATGTTTTTTTATAAACTGGTTGTTTAAGTGACAGTAAAACTAGGTTTGTTACTTAACTGTTTTTGACTTAATAAAGCATGAGATAAGCAATCCAACCGCAGCAATAATCGCAGCCCCAATAAATAAATGACTAAATCCCGTATTAATCGTTGTTTGGTAGGTTTTTTCAATCAAGGCTTGTGATTGGTCTAAGGTTGTGAAGTAGGATGTTTTTACCGTCTCGAAATCTAAACCTGGAACTTGTGAAAGGGTTGGTTTTAGCCCGGTGAAAATAGTGCCAACAAATTCTTTTACCGTTTCAAAAATGGTGGTCACATCAGCTGCTTGAAACTTCGCGAGCAACGCCGGATCTAATTGTTGATCACTTAAGTTAAATGAATTGGCAGGCATCCCATCTAATTTTGGTAATACATTTTGAATGTCAGTCGGAACTTTTGCTCCTGCTTCAGCGATAAAATTAACTAAGATATTAGGAGAAATGGCAACCCCAATCGAGCGGATTAAGGAAACGGTTGCTTGTCCCATTGAGATTTCGCTAGGGTCCACTAAGCTCATCATTAAATAGTTGACCGGTGTGCCCATCGTTAATCCCATCCCAATCCCCATAAACACTAACCCAATAAATAAATGAGTAAGTGTCGGATGAGACGCTGTTACTAAAGCCTGGTACAATGTACCGATTACCGTCGATGAAAAACCAAGCATTAAGATTTTTTTAACGCCAATTCTGTCAATTAAATTCCCGCCTAACGGAGCAGCAAAACCAGTAACTAAAGCGAACAAGGTCACAATATAGCCACCCGTACCGATTTTGATTTTCAAGACATTTTCAGCAAATTGTGGTAAGAAAACTGTTCCCATTAAGCCACAACCCACAATAAAACTAATTAAAAGGGTTAATGCCGTTTGCGTACTTGTAAAGAATTTTAAGTTTAAGACTGGATCATCAGCTTTTTTCTCAACCCAAATAAAGATAGGTAAAAAGATGACGAAAACTAATAAATAAGGCCACACATCAAGCGATTTAAATGACTCGACGAAGTTGTGGAACTGAAGATTCGTTAAGGCATACATCAACGATAAAATGATAATTCCAATTAAAAACGAACCTAATATGTCCATTCTTTTATTCGTGCGTTCTGCTCTGTTTTCCTCTAAAACAGATGCTAATAACAAAATGATAATACTAATTGGTAAGTTAATAAAGAACAAATAACCCCAATGGTCATTCCCTGCAATAGATAAAATAAACGTTCCAATCGTTGGACCAATGAGCGTTGCAATCCCAAAAATAGCACCAACAAAACCTAATGCACTTCCGCGTTTTTCAGCTGGAAACGAAGCCCCTATATAAGCCGTAGCAATGGGTAAGATTCCACCACCACCGATTGCTTGAATAACACGTGACGCCAATAAGAAATTATAACTTTCTACATAATTGGCAATCCCACATAATAATGAACCTGTGGCAAAGATTGAAACACAAATCATGTACACTCTTTTTCTTCCAAATCGATCAGACAATTTACTAGTGATTGGCATCGATACCGCATAGGCTAACGAATAAATCGTAACCATCCAAACACTAAGCGTACTATCCAAATTTAAGGCATTTGCGATAACCGTTCTTGCAGGGGACACAATCCCAGTATCCATCGCCCCCATAAAAATACCGAGCAAGAAAACAATCATCGCAACAGTTGTTTTATTTTTCCGTAATGCATTCATTTTTCTTTCCTCCTTTTGTTTCTACTAAGAGAGTATGAGGAGGGGGGATAAAATATGATATTAAATAAAAATATGTCGAAAGAGTAAGGGGTTAATTGTTTGTTTGAAGTATATTGTAGTAATGTAGGCTGATATTTTAAGTTGTAGCCCGTTCACAGTTTAAATATTACGTTATTTGTACATTATTAAAGTAAGGACTTCTTGAATATTTGAAAAGTAAGATGACATAAATGAAGGATTGATTAGTCGGCAATACGAATACGTCATTATCAATTAATAGTATGAAATATCATGCCATTCATGTGTTGGATAGATAATAAGTTATAGAAATAAGATTCTAAGAAATTAATGTGCATAAATCTGTAATGTTTGTTGAGACTCTTGATAATAAACAAAAAATTATCTAAACCCAAAATCAAATTATGTTCTTAGGATGAATGTCCAGACAGATTGTTGAAAATAATCCTAAATTGTTAGGGTATAGGTTCTCAGGTCTATGAGACTTTTTCGTATAAAAAGGTCTTAGCTATCATTCACTGATAGAGTGATTTTTGAGGTTGAGAAAAAAATATCTCAACTAGTTTCAACAGACCTCAGAAAATTATTTGTCTGTGTAAATATTATATACGAGAATTTTAGGAGTGTAATGGGGCGTAGCAGGTAGTCTATACGTCCCATATTTAACGATCATTGTAAGTGTCTTTGTAATAGGGACATTCTTTAAAAAATCTTTAAGGATAGGGATGATTACGTTTAGAGGTTAGTTTGGAACTACGAAGCTTAATTCTTAAAATAATTAGTTTCTTACGGTTTCTTTTTGTTGGTTAAGTTAACCATGTATGTTATGATAAGCAAAAAGCGTTATTGACAATATTGCATATTGAGTTATTCATAAGAATCACATATAATATTAGTATATAAATAGTTCAGTAGTGCGAAAGGAGAATTTTGAATGTTTGGTCCGATTCCATATCCTCCAAAAACTTTGGCATAGCATGAGCTAATGTCCAAAAAATATTTAAATTGAACACTAGCTTGTGCTAATCCTAAATCATATATTTTAGGAGGAGCTATATGAGCTATATTAAAGCAATAGATGTATTACCATTAGAGATTATTGAAGAAATTCAAAAATATACTGATGGTGCCATAATTTATATTCCTAAGAAAAAAGAAAAAAAGCTTGCTTGGGGATCAAGAACTGACACAAAGAAAAACCTTTCATGCCGAAATCTAATGATTTTTCAGGAATTTCAAGAGGGGTTATCACATAAAGAATTATCACAAAAATATTTCTTAGATATAAAAAGTATTCAGCGAATAATTAGGCAAATGAACCTAAAAAATAAATTTTAAAAGAAGGTGTGCTCAAAATAGCACATGTTTTTTTTAGAATTGTCTTTGTTCTCATTTCTTGATTATTATATGTTATCTTTAAATAGTTACATGAGATTATAAATTAGATGTATAAAGATCATTAAAGGAAGTGAGCATAACGTGAATAAAGCCGCAGCAGAAATAATAGAGATTACAAAAAAATATAATTTA
>DNGE01000117.1:16479-36147 GCA_003486705.1 Bacillota bacterium | reverse complement strand
TCGTCAAATAAATCTAACTCGTATTTGTCTAAGATGATACTGGCTAAACCATCGATTCCCAACCTCTGATCTGTACGGCCACAAACAATAAAAATGTGTTTAACCGCAGCATAATTAACGAGCATATTTTGAAACCTCAGCTAAAACGGCATGAAGGATGTATTTATCAACTCCATTATGAAATGAGACTTCTGCATCTTTAATCTTAAGATGGCAAACAGCTGAGTCAGATGAAGTAAGTTTAGAATTCGTCTCTTTAGTGGTTGAGTTATCGTTCAAACGAATGGGAACAATCAAAGTGTCTTTCATAAAAATGACCTCCTATTTTTTGATAGCTTAAGTATAGCTAAAAAATAGAGGTCATGGAATCCGTGCTACGATTACCCGCTTACCACGAGCATTTAAAACTTCAATTTATCTTATTTTTTTAGTTATGTCTAAAAAAAAAGACCTTAAATATAACATTTAAGATCTTTTTGGGCCTAATCATTCATTACTTTTCTATATAAATTAATATATTCTTTAGCTGAGCTTTCCCAACTTAAATCAGTTTCCATCGCACTTTGAATTAATTTATTCCAATGAAGTGGTTGATAATAAAAATGTAATGCACGTTTTAAAATATAGAACATATCTCGTGAACTGTAGTGAGCAAAGCTAAACCCATTACCAAATAACGTAAATTCATTATAAGGAATAACTGTATCTTTTAAACCACCTGTTTCACGAACAATTGGAATTGTTCCATATTTCATGGCAATCATTTGACTGATTCCACAAGGTTCAAAGCGAGATGGCATCAAGAACATATCGCTTCCTGCGTAAATCATCTGCGAATTATATGCATTATAACCAATGTTAGCTGAAACTTTATCTGGATATTGGTTTGCCATTTTCTTAAAGAAAGATGTGTAGCGATGATCACCATCACCAAGTAAGACAAATTGAACATTTTCACGCATCAAGTCTTCAAAAATTTCTAAAATTAAATCAAATCCTTTTTGTTCAATGACACGTGTAACCATCCCGATAACAGGTATATCCGGATTAACTGGTAATCCGAGTTCAGCTTGCATTTGACATTTATTTTCCTTTTTCAAATGCACTGTTTTAAGACAATATGTTTTATAAATACTTAAGTCACTGTTTGGATTATTGTATGAATAACTAACTCCATTTAATATGCCATGTAGTGCATCTTTACGCGTATAAATAAATCGATCTAATCCTTCTGCAAAATAGGGATAACAAATTTCATTACAATACGTTGGTGAGACTGTTGTCACACGGTCACTTAATACAATACCAGCTTTTAAGAAATTAACTTTTTCATATAACATAATTTCATTGGGTATCATCTCATTTTGAGGAATAATTGCTAGATCCGAGATATCACAAATGCCTTGATACTGAATATTATGAATGGTCATAATCGTTTTAGTATAGTTAAAATGTCTTGTCTGTTGACTAAATTCGTATTTCATAAAATAAGGAATTAACCCCGTTAACCAGTCATGACAATGAATAACATCATATTTCAGTAAACGTTTTGAAATAAAGTCTAGCGTCAAATAACAAAACAGTTCATATCGTTTACAATCATCGGAATACCCATACGGACGTTCTCTTGATAAATCTCCGCTTGAAATAAAATAATATTTTACCCCCGCATTGGAATAATGATACACATCATAATTAATTTCATTTTCACCGACCGTCACAGTAGATTGGAAATCATGTACAAGGTTTTCTACATATCGCTGATCTAAGATTGAGTAATACGGCAAAATAACATCAGTTCGAACACCTTGCTTAATTAACTCCTCTGTTAATTCAAAGATCACATTAGCTAAACCACCTGTTTTATAAAACGGAACGCACTCCGTTGCCACTTGTAAAATATTAATCTCTTTTGCTCCAGCCACACGTTGTCCTTTTGATAAAACAGCTGGAATAAATTCTTGACCTTTAACCGTAGCCCCATCATTGATTAAGACATGCTTATCAGAAATCATTCGGTCAACAATACTATTTTCACCAACAACTGTGTTTGGCATTAAAATCGAATTTCGAACAATAGCCCCTTTTTTAATAATGACATCGCGAAAAATAATCGAATTTTCAACTTTCCCTTCAATAATACACCCATTCGCTACAACACTATTTGAAACATCTGCTGTTTTAGAATAAAAAGCAGGACTTTCATCTTTTGTTTTTGTGATAATAGGGCGATCGAGCAAGAATAGTTCAAACCCATACTTATATTTAAGCATATCCATATTTGCACGGTAATACGATACGATAGAGTCAATGGTTCGGGTATAAGAGTCATGCATATATGTATTAATCTTCAATCCCTCATGTAATTCAATTAATGCTGAAATCGAATTATACGGTGAAATTTCATGTCTTAAAATTAAATCGATTAAATAGTCTTTCTCTATAACAAAAATACCAACTTGCTTATTTTTATAACTAACAATGGTTACATCTGCTTTTGATTCTATATGATGTTTGACTAACTTTTCAAACGGGATATTTGTAATGACATTCGCTTGATATATAATGACATACTTTTGGCGTGAACGCAAAAAATAATCAATATGTTCTCTCATTCGTGCAAAGGTTAGTGAATTTGCACTTGAAACAATTTCTTTTTTAGGTGGTAATAAAAATAATCCATCTACTTTGCGGTCTAGTCCCCAAAACTTCCCTGATCTAATATGATCACTAAGTGAATGATAATCGCCATCAGGAAAGATGGCAACATTAGTTATGCCTGAATGAACAACATTTGATAATGGAAAATCAATTAGCCGATAACGCCCACCATATGGTAAGGCTGCAATACAACGTTGTGCTAGTAAGGTGTGTAATGATTGTGATGTATTTACGCCATCGATAATACATAAGGCTTTATTCTTCATTGAATTCCCCCCTATTATACTCATCTAAAATTTCATCTAAATTATCTTTAGTTACGAGTAAAATTCCATCTTCTTTCCCAATTAATGTTGTATGAGGTGGAATGGTTACATCCTCCCCTATAATTGCTTTTTTTATTAGACAGTCTTTACCGACATGAGCATTTGTTAAAATAACACTTTCCTCAACCTTAGACCCTTTATTCAAATAACAACGATGTGAAATAACAGAATCACTAACTTCTCCTAAAATCATCGATCCTTCATTAATCCATGTATTCTTTATTTTAGCACCTGGTAAAATGTGATGCGGTGGTAACGTCGACACTTTTGAAAAAATTGGCCATGAATAATCATGTAATTTTAATTCATTATTTGGGTTTAACAAATCCATATGAGCTTCCCAATACCCTTCAACTGTTCCAACATCACGCCAATAGCCTTTGTACTCAAATGAATAAACACTTTTACTTTCTTCAATAAATTGTGGAATCACGTCTTTTGCAAAATCAACACCATTATAAATACGCTTATAATACTTATGTACAATATCTTCTTTAAACTTCTTCCAACTAAATACGTAAATCCCCATTGAAGCTAAGTCACTTTTCGGTTTTGTAGGCTTCTCTTCAAAATCAATAATTCGATTATCTTCATCTGTAATAACAACTCCAAAACGTTTTGTTTCCTCTAGTGGTACTTTAATCGTTGAAATCGTTAAGTCAGCTTCTTTTTCAATATGATATTGCAGTAGCTCTTGATAATCCATCTTATATACATGATCAGCAGATAAAACGAGTAAATACTCCGGGTTATATTGCTCGATAAATGGCATGTTTAATATAACAGCCTCAGCTGTTCCACCCTGCCATAAAAAACCATAATCTCTTGAGGTGTACGGCCCCATTACTGTAACAGAAGAACCGTAAACATCTAAATCCCATGCACTACCTTCACCAATATAATTAATAAGTTCTAATGGCTCATATTGCGTCAATACCCCAACATGTGTAATCCCTGAATTTGTACAATTACTTAATGCAAAATCAATTAGACGATACTTCCCTGCAAAAGTAACAGCAGGTTTAGGACGGTTTAAGGTTAATTCCTTTAGCCTTGTCCCCTTACCACCGGCTAATACAATGGCCACCGCATTAATAGCCATAATAATCCCCCATTTCATATGTTAAAAATAGATGAGGTTTTAAAAACACTCATCTATTTTTAACTTTATTATGATAAACCTGTTTTTAATTTTTTATATTATATCTAGTCTACAATCACTCTTTTTGAGTTTATTCGTTTTCTTCAATTCTATCTACTTTTACGGTTTCCACTGTTTCACTTGTTACCTTTGGTTTTCGTTGTCTTTTCGGCTTTGTTTTAACTTCTGATTCAACTTCTGCTTTTATCTCAGCTTCAACAGCCGCTTTCGCTCTTGACTTGCGCTGCATTTTCGGCTTTGCTTTAACTTCTGATTCAGCTTCTGCTTTTATCTCAGCTTCAACAGCCGCTTTCGCTCTTGGCTTGCGTTGCGTTTTCGGCTTCGCTTTAACTTCTGATTCAGCTTCTGCTTTTACTTCAGTTGCTACAGTTGCCTTCGCTCTTGGCTTGCGTTGCGTTTTTGGCTTTGCTTTAACTTCTGATTCAACTTCTGCTTTTACCTCAGTTTCAATCGCTGCTTTCGCTCTTGGTTTGCGCTGCGTTTTTGGCTTTACTTTAACTTCTGATTTAGCTTCTACTTCTAATTCCGCTAAAACATCAACCTCTAGTTGCGCTTTCGGTTTAGCTTTAACTTTTGTTTTTGATTTAGACGCTACCTCTTTTTTATCTTTTACTAATTCAGTCAACACTGGTTTATATTTTAAAATAACAGCACCATATGGTGGGATTGTAATATTTATATGATATGGCTTACCATGAACGTTTCCTTCTTCGGATAAAGTTGAAAGTCCATTAAATTGATTTGAGCCATTATAAATATCTAAATCACTATTTAACACCTCAACATACTCTCCATATGATGGTACGCCAATACTGTAACGATGATATACAAATGGTCTGAAATTCAAAATGACAATGACATGATCATCTGAATTTTTAGCTTTTCTAATATACGAGAAAATACTTTGATCAGTATTATTAACATCAATCCATTCAAATCCTTCAAATGAATGATCTAATTCCCATAATGCTGGCTCAGTTAAATAAAAGGCATTTAAATCTTTTACATAACGATTGGCCGCATCATGAGATGGATACAATTTCAAATGCCAATCGACTTGTTCTTTATCTTTCCACTCATGAAATTGAGCAATTTCATTTCCCATAAAGTTAAGCTTTTTCCCTGGCAATGTCATTTGATACGTCATCAATAACCGATACTGTGCTAGCTTTTGCCAATAATCACCTGGTGCTTTATCAACTAAGGCTTTCTTACCATGGACAACTTCGTCGTGTGAAAATGGTAAAATAAAGTTTTCACTATATGCATACGCCATAGAAAATGTAATTTTGCTATGATAATCCTTGCGCCACACTTCTGATTCTTCCATGTAATCAAGCGTGTCATTCATCCATCCCATATTCCACTTATAGCTAAAACCAATACCACCCTGATCAACTGGCGCCGTTACTAATGGATAGCTAGTCGAGTCTTCAGCAATCATTAACATTTTGTCATCTTGCTTAAAAATAGCTTGATTTAATTTTTGTAAAAATTCAATTCCGCCTTGATTTACCCCTCGTGAGCTATCACCTAACCAATAAATAATATTAGCAACGGCATCAACTCGGAATCCATCAATATGGAAATACTCCATCCAGTATAGCGCATTTGAAATTAAAAAACTTCTAACTTCTCCACGAGCTAAATCAAAATTAGCTGTTCCCCATCCGGAATTTTCTGATACATCAGCAAATGGATATTCATATAATGGTTCTCCATCAAACTTAAATAATCCATGAGCATCTTTACAGAAGTGCCCTGGAATCCAATCCATAATAACCCCAATGCCTGCTTTATGACATTCATTAATAAAGGCCATTAAATCTTTGGGATCTCCATAACGGCTCGTTGCTGCATAATAACCTGTTGCTTGATATCCCCAAGACCCATCAAAAGGGTGTTCACACAATGGCATAATCTCAATATGCGTATAACTATGTTCTTTCACATAAGTAATAATATCATCTGTTAAGTCCTGATATGATAAAAATGTTTCGTTTGTAATATTTTGAACAGGTCGCTTCCAAGAACCTAAGTGCATTTCATAAATATTTAACGGCTGCTCAAAAATATTTGAATTTGTTTTCGTTTCCCTCCATACTTGATCTTCCCAAGTAAATCCTTCTAAATCAAATACTCTAGATGCTGTTGCCGGACGTTGCTCAGCATAATAAGCATACGGATCCGCTTTTAACAAACTGTGGCCATGCTTTGTTAAAATTTCATATTTATATGTTTGTAATGGTTTAATGTCTTCAATATAAAGAGACCAAATACCATTATCATTTTCCATGATATGATTTTCACCATTCCATCCGTTAAAATCTCCGACAACTTTGACACATATCGCATTGGGCGCAAAAACAGCAAAATGCGTTCCTATAATTTCATTATTTTCTTTGACAAGTTGAGCACCTAATTTTTTATATAACTGTTGATGTGTGCCTTGTGCAAATAAATAAAGATCGTCACTTGTAAATTTTAACATCTCAATAAATCCCCCCAACTAATTGTGTAGCATGTGTTTTACAACATCGTTTTTCATCTTTATATTACTTAAATTATTATAACGAAAATATAATGAATAGTGAAATTTTTTGTAGATGTAAACAATTTCATATTTACTTAAACACTTAAATTTGGAACCTTTTTCATACTTTTATTCAATAATATTAAGATATATGCGAATTATGTCATATTTTGATGAATTGGCAATAATAATGAATTACCATACGACTATCCATATCTTAAGCAGTTTTATTCTTTACTCTTTTAATTTTTAATAACATAAAAAATAAGCCATCTTTTATGGCTTATTTTTACTAAATTATTTATTTGATTCTAAATGTTTTGCCATTAAAACTAACGCATCTTTTCCAACAATACCAGGTTTAATTCCTAATTCTTCAGCAGCAATCGTAACTTTGGCAAGAGGAGCCTCTAATAATTGTTCGATTGTTCGCACTCCTTCAGCACGTCCAGCAATAATTTTTCTCTCAACTAACTTAGGACTTGCATTAAAGAAATCAATATCAATCGCTGCACAGGCAATATAGCCTAAATCATTTCCAACAACCATTAACGTTGTTTTAGGTAAAAACACTTCATACGTCGTAAATTCATAACCTTCAAGTTTGATTTTATTTACATGGAACACAATTATCACCTCTCTATAATATATGCTAATGGCTTAAAATCGTGACAAACAACTTGCTTTAGACTTCTAAATTTACGGCTTCATCGCATAATCTAACACCATTTGAACAAACTAAAAACATATTTAAATATAAGGAGTTTAATCAACATGAAAGTTAAAGACTTTATGACGGATGGGATTGAAGCCATCCCACGAACAGAAACTGTTCTAAATGCTTCACGTATTATGAAAAAGCACAATATAGGATCTTTACCTATTTTAGGCGATGATTCTAAAGTATTTGGACTTATTACCGATCGTGATATTGTATTACGTGTATTCGCAGATATACTCCCTATGAATACACGCGTTGAAGAAGTCATGACTTCACCTGTTTATTGCATTTGTGAAGATGATGAAATCGGTTCTGCAATTTCGTTAATGGCTGATAAACAGGTCAGACGTTTACCCGTTGTTGATCGCGAGGAAAAAATTGTTGGAATGATTTCTTTAGGTGATTTAGCTATTCACCAGTTAACAGATGGACGTGCCACGAATGCGTTAAAAGAAATATCTGAAACATCTACTAATGTTAATAAGGATTTAGAAGTCGATGATTTTAACTTATAAAAAAAGTGAGCAGCCGCTCACTTTTTTTTATATCTTTAAATACCTTCTTCTTGATAATCTTCAATATCTTCTAATTCATCATCACTTAATTCAACATGACAATCACATTGACAGTTTGCATCACAGTCATCATCACAAGTACAATCATAATCATCATAATCATCGTAGTCACAGTCACAATAGTCATCAAATTCGCTATGTGATAAACCTAGCACTTCTTCTAAGATTTCTTCATCGGTTAATGTTGTACAATGACATAAATCTAATACTGGACAGTATCTCGTAACACCTTCTGCTACTTTAAGACTACCTAGTGCTGCTAACCAACCTTTTTTCTTCATAATGGCTAAACTGATTAATAATAGTCCTGAACTAATTCGTAAATAAGCATCGATTCGACCAACATTTTTTGACATCCTTATCACTCCTTTCTTCAATAGTTTGTGTTTTTTCGACAACCTCATACATGAATTAATAGTAATCATTTGTAAAAGATAGAAAGAAAAAAAAGCACAAAAGAAATTGATTTCTTTTGTGCTCTTAATTTTTAATTAACCAATTGATCCAGTCATTTCAAGCTTTAATAATTGGTTTAATTCAACCGCATATTCCATTGGTAATTCTTTGGCAAATGGTTCAATGAATCCCATGACAATCATTTCAGTCGCTTGTTGTTCTGTTAATCCACGACTCATTAAATAAAATAACTGCTCTTCTGACACCTTAGAAACTGTTGCCTCATGTTGAATAGTTACATCATCATTTTTAACGATATTATATGGAATCGTATCTGATTTTGATTTTTCATCTAAGATAATCGTATCACACTCTACATGAGAACGAGCACCTTTTGCTTTTTTACCATGCTCAACAATTCCACGATACGTTACATTACCGCCATTTCGTGATAAAGATTTTGAAATGATAGTTGAAGACGTATTAGGTGCAAGATGAATCATTTTTGCTCCAGCATCTTGGACTTGTCCTTCACCAGCAAAGGCAATTGAAATGGTTGTTCCTTTTGCTCCTTCACCTTTTAAGACACAAGCTGGGTATTTCATTGTTATTTTAGATCCAATGTTCCCATCGATCCACTCCATATGAGCATTGGCTTCACAAATAGTACGCTTTGTCACTAAGTTTAAAATGTTATTCGACCAGTTTTGAATCGTTGAATAGCGGCAATGTCCACCGTCACGAACGTAGATTTCAACAACGGCTGCATGTAATGAATCACTAGAATAAACAGGTGCAGTACACCCTTCAACATAGTGAATGCTTGCACCCTCATCGACAACAATTAAAGTACGCTCAAATTGTCCCATTTTTTCAGTATTAATACGGAAATAAGATTGTAATGGTTTTTCAACTTTTACACCCTTAGGAACATAAATAAATGATCCACCTGACCAAACGGCACTGTTTAACGCAGCAAATTTATTATCCGTATACGGAACAACTTTTCCAAAATATTCTCTGAAAATTTCTGGATATTCTCTTAATGCAGAATCTGTGTCCATAAATACAACACCAACAGCTTCTAATTCTTTTTGTGTATTATGATAAACAACTTCTGACTCGTACTGAGTTGAGACACCTGATAAATATTTTGCTTCCGCTTCTGGAATTCCTAATTTATCAAATGTATCTTTAATTTCCTCAGGCACGTCATCCCAACTGCTTTCAGTTTTTTCAGATGGTTTAATGTAATAAGTGTAGTCCGCAAAGTTAATTTCAGATAAATCTGGTCCCCAAGTTGGCATCGGTGTTTTCATAAAATGATGATACGCTTTTAGACGGAAGTCTAACATCCACTCAGGTTCATTTTTAATAGATGAAATTTCTCGTACAATCTCTTCAGAAATTCCTTTTCCTGTATCTTTTAAATTTTTATAGTCGGTTTTAAATCCATATTTATAATCTGTGACAATGTCATCGATTTCGTGTTTTTTTCGTACTTCTATTTCGCTCACCAATGATCCCTCCATTCGGTTTGGCGTTTTTTCGTTAATAAAATTTTATTTTTCTTCTACTTCTTTAATGGCTTGTTCAGCCGCTTTCCATGAAATTGTGGCACATTTTACACGTGCAGGGAACTGAGAAACACCTTGATAAACGGGAGCATCTCCCATATCAAGATCTTCATCAAAATCGTTTCCTTTAACTAATTCATAAAAATTATCTGTGATTTCTTTTGCCTCATCGATTGTTTTTTCTTTTAACGTTTGAGACATTACTGAAGCCGATGAACAACAGATTGAACAACCTGTTCCTTGATGACGTAAGTCTTTAACGATTCCATCTTCAATATGAACTTGAACAGTAATATCATCACCGCACGTTGGATTTTTCAAATGGACTTCATGGTATCCATCATTTTGTAATAACCCTTTATTTCTAGGATTTTTATAATGATCCATAATTACTTGTCTATATAATTGTTGTAAATTAGAAGAAGACACCGTCAAAAAACTCCTTTCCTTTTTGAGTGGCTTCAATAAATTGATCCACTTCCTCTTTTGTATTATAGAAATAAAAACTTGCGCGAAGTGTTGCAGGTTGGCATAGCCATCCCATTAACGGTTGAGCACAATGATGACCCGCGCGTACACAAATACCTTCTGTATCATAAATAGTAGCTGCATCATGTGGATGTAAATCATTAATATTAAACGAAACAATTCCTGTTTTCGCACCTTCATTATAAATCGTGACGTCACCTAACGCTGCTAACTTTTCAACAGCGTACGTTCTTAATTCATATTCATGTTTTGCGATTTCATCTAATCCAATGGCTAATAAATAATCAATGGCTGCACCTAGTCCAATCACTTCAGCGATCATCATTGTTCCCGCTTCAAATCGATAAGGAGCATCTTTCCATGTTGAACTTTCTAACCCAACAATGTCATTCATTTCTCCACCAAATTCATACGGTTCCATACTTTGAAGTAATTCGTATTTACCATATAACACACCAACACCTGTCGGTCCACACATTTTATGTCCACTAAATGATAAGAAATCACAGTCTAAATTTTGAACGTCAATTTTCATATGAGGCGCAGCTTGAGCAGCATCGACAGATACAATTGCTCCTACTTCATGGGCTAACGCACAAATTTCTTTAATCGGTGTCACATAACCTAAAACATTAGAAACATAGTTAATGGCAACCACTTTTGTTTTTTCACTTAATACTGACTTGAAGTTTTCAACAGTAATGCGTCCATCTTTATCTAATGGAATGAACTTTAAAATAGCTCCGGTACGCTTTGCTACTTGTTGCCATGGAATAAAGCTACTGTGATGTTCAAGCTCTGAAACAATAATTTCATCACCTGCTTTGATGTTATACATCCCGTAACTTTGAGCCACTAAGTTTAGCGCAGAGGTTGCGCCACGCGTAAAGACGATTTCTTCTACACGTTTTGAGTTAATAAATTGACTCACTTTTGCACGTGTTCCTTCGTATAACTCAGTTGCTTCATTACTTAACTTATAAACGCCACGATGAACATTCGATGTTTTTAGACTATTATATAAGTTAACCGCATCAATAACCGCTTGTGGTTTTAATGTCGTTGCTGAGCTATCTAAATAAACTAATGGCTTTCCATTCATTGTTTCTTTAAGGATTGGAAAGTCCTCACGAATACGATTGATATCGATTGACATACAACCACTCCTTATTATGCATTAATTTTTTGTTCAATGACTTTTGTAAATTCAATCTTAATACTTTCACTTCTAATTGCATTAATAAACGGCATTAAGAATCCGTAAATAATTAAAATTTCAGCTTCGCGACGAGTTAATCCTCGGCTCATTAAATAATACAATTGCTCTTCATCAATTTTACCAACACCCGCTGCGTGTCCGGCGCTAACATCATATTCATCAATTAATAAGATTGGATTCGCATCGGCACGTGCAGTTTCTGATAAAATCATCGCACGACTCTCTTGTTTTGCAACTGAGCCATTCATCCCTTTATTGATTTTACCAATTCCATTAAACGTTAATTGTCCTTCATCTTTTGAAATCCCATGATTCACAATATAACCTTCTGTATACGGTGCTAAATGTTCAATTTTAACCGTAATATTTTGTTTTTGAACACGCTCTGCAATCGCAACCGTTTTAATTTCTGAAAACGCACCTTGACCTAATAATGACACGGTATTTTCACACACTGTGTTACCATCATTTAACGCTCCAAATGATAAGTAGAAACGTCCATCTCGTAACACATGGGCACGTCTATTCATATAAGCAAGTGTTTGCTCACATAAACGATCCATTGCCGCTACTTCTACGTGTGCATTTTCTTTTACCACAACTTCTGAAACGACGTTTACATTTGTTGTGCTCATATTATGATAATTTTCAATATATTTAAATTGTGCATTTTGTTCAGCAACGATTAATGTATGGTTAAACAACGATCCATTTTCTTGCAAGTAAACAATGCTTAAAGTTTCTTGCAATACTTTATTCTTAGGAACGTGCACAAACAATCCACTATTTAAATGCGCAACGTGCTGTGCTGTTAATTTATTCTCATCTATTTTAACAACTGACATGAAATATGGTTTAAACACGTCTTCATACGTCGTTAACGCTTCATCTAAACTTGCAACAATCACGCCATCAAATGAAGCATCTAATTTTTTATAAACAATTGCCCCATCGTGGACAATAATCACATTTTCATCATTTTCTGATACTAAGTGAGCGACCGATGTTGGAATGACTTGATCTAAATCTTTTGAACATTCAACACACTCTACGACATCAAAAGCCCAGTTTTTAATATTTGTTTTATCCGCTTTTGGTAACGGTAAATTTTTTGCTAATTCAGCTCCAGTTTCACGCATTTCTTTAAACCATGCAAGTGTCTGGCAACTACTAGTTTGCGTCATATTTAAGACCCCTTTCCTCTATAACATTTAAGCAATATGAAGTATTTAGATTAAAAATTTAGAACGTTTTTTTAATTTAAAAACCTTTGTTATAGATCAAGAATCTCTTTTGTCGCACAGCTTCCTAATGAAACAACTTTGCGTTCTTCTTCTACAATCACACGCTCATCTTCAATACCTAATTCTTTTTTAATCCAGTCATAACCATCGCGATCAATTCGTTCAATTAATTCAGGACCACCCGATTTAACGATGCGACCTTTCATCATAATGTGAACGAAGTCTGGTTTAATGTGATCTAATAAACGTTGGTAGTGTGTAATTAATAAGCATCCGAATTCTTCAGAACGCATTGAATTAACAGCTTCTCCAACAATACGTAATGCATCAACATCAAGTCCTGAGTCAATTTCATCTAAAATCGCGATGTTTGGTTTTAACATCATCATCTGTAAGATTTCATTACGTTTTTTCTCTCCACCAGAGAATCCTTCATTTAAATAACGGTGTGGTAAGTCTTCACGCATTTCTAATTTCTCAACCGCTTTATCTAATTGACGAATGAATTTAAATAGTGGCACGTCTTTTCCAGGCTCTAAACGTGTTTGCATAGCTGTACGTAAGAAGTCTGAGTTCGTTACCCCAGGTACTTCAGCAGGATATTGCATCGCTAGGAATAATCCTGCACGAGCGCGCTCATCAACTGACATCGCTAAGACGTCTTCATTATTTAATGTCACACTACCGCTTGTGACCGTATATTTTGGATGTCCCATCACAGTCGATGATAACGTAGATTTTCCTGTCCCATTTGGACCCATAATGGCGTGGACTTCTCCACCTTTAATCTCTAGGTTAACCCCTTTTAAAATTTCTTTATCTTCAACATTTGCTCTTAATTCTGTTATGGTTAAAACAGGTTTTTGCATCTTTCTTTCCTCCACTCATTAGCAATTACTTTTATATCAATATAGATATTATACTAAATTCATAATTTAAAACCAAATAATATAATAATGTATTCACTGCATTCTTATTATTATAACAAAATTAATATTGCATATCTCTTGCATTTGTCACTGAATCTGATATTGCGCCACTCACATCTCATAATTTTAAGCGCTCTTGTCGTAAATTAGTTTTGTTGACCAGCCTTTTTCTTATAAAAACTATGCAAAATTCCACTACTTTAAAACCAAATTACCCTTTTTTGTATAAAAACCCAACATGTAAACAAGAGTTTTGTTAATTTTTTGTTAATTTTTCATAAATTATTAACATTTAGCTCGTTTTGTAGTATTATGATGAGGTGAAAATTTGGAGGTAGAGTATGCAAGAATATATTAGTATCTTACTTAGTCTTTTCAGTGGTTTAGCGTTATTCTTATTCGGGATGACTTTTATGGGAGATGGGCTTGAAAATGCAGCCGGATCTAAATTAAAAGGCTTCTTTGATAAGGCAATTTCAAATCCATTTAAAGGAGCTATTATTGGAACAATTGTCACAGCTATTATTCAAAGTAGTTCCGCAACAACTGTTATGGTCGTTGGTTTCGTTAATGCTGGTCTGATGAACTTATACCAAGCGGTAGGAGTTATCATGGGGGCAAACATCGGGACAACAATTACGGGTCAGTTAATCACCTTTAAGATTGATGATTACATTCCAGTATTCTTAATTGTTGGTGCCGCATTACTTTTATTTATGAAGCAAGAGAAGCGAAAAGAAGTCGGAAAAATCATTTTTGGATTTGGGATTCTTTTCATGGGATTAATCGTCATGAAAGATGCGATGAAGCCGATTGCTGAAACGACATTCTTCCAAGATTTAATTTTAATGTTACAAGGTAACATGTTCTTAGGAATTTTAGTCGGGGCTTTAATGACAGCTGTTGTTCAAAGTTCATCAGCCTCAACAGCCATTTTATTATCATTAGCCGCAACGGGAGCTATTAGCTTAGAAATTGCAATCCCAATCTTATTCGGTAATAATATTGGAACATGTGTTACAGCATTAGTTTCAAGTTTAAATGCTAATAAAATCGCAAAGAAAGCTGCTTTTATTCACTTATCATTTAACGTTATTGGAACAATTATTTTCTTGCCGTTAATCGGAATCTTAGCTAAGATTGTTATGGAAATGGGTGGCTCTGTTGAAAAACAAGTCGCAAATGCCCACACGATTTTTAACATAACAAATGCACTTCTTTTATTACCGTTCTCAGGTTTATTTGTAAAACTTGCTAACTTAGTCTTAAAAGATAACGAAGATGATGAAAATAAAGTGAACCGTTTAGATGTTCGTTTCTTAGAAACACCTGCAATCGCATTTGAACAAGCATTCCAAGAAAGTTTAACAATGTATGATTTAGCTAAAGAAAATATTGAAATTGCAACCAAAGCTTTAACAACAGGTGATATAACTAATATTCAAACATTATATACAAATGAATCAGAGATTAACCGTATTGAACGCGATTTATCATCATTCTTAGTGTCAATTTCATCTCATGACATCACAGAAGATGATACAAATCGAATCACATCAATGATTAAAATCATAAATGATATCGAGCGCATCGGTGATCACTCAAAAAATCTTGCTGAACTTGCTGAAGAAGTGATGCAAAACAAGTTAACATTTACGGATGAAGCATTAGAAGAATTAACAACAATGTATAACTACACATTAGATTCAATTAACTCTTCTTATGCAAGCTACAAACATAATAATCGTCAAAAAGCTAACGACACTGTTATTTTCGAAGAAAACATTGATCGTTTAGAAGAATTATTACGCGATAAACACATCAAACGTTTAAGCCAAAATAAATGTAATGCACATAGTGGTGCCGTATTCTTAGATGCTATTTCAAACTACGAACGCATCGGTGATCACGCCATCAATATTGCAGAATATATTTTAAACTTAAACGACAATATGACAGCTTAATCTATTGAGTCCCTACATTATCAAGTAGGGACTTTTTTTTATCCTTTTAGCTAATCACTTGTCGAAATGTTTTTGTCTTACTTCTAAAGCGTCTTGCGTAAAATGAATTAGATTACGCTTGGAGGAAACGTTATGATTACATTTAAAATGCTGCTGAGTTTACTCTGTGGTTTAGCTATTTTTATATTCGGTATGCGCCAGATGACAGCGTCATTAAAAGAGCTTGCCCAAAAAAAGTTAAAACATGCTATTTCTTCTTTAATTACCTCTCCTTATAAAGGAGCGCTCATCGGTTGTATCTTTACAGCACTGATCCAAAGTAGTAGTGCCGTTACCGTTTTAGTTGTTTCAATGGTTGATGCTTCTGCTATGAGTTTACTACAAGCCGCTGGCGTTATTATGGGTGCTAACTTAGGGACGACCGTCACAACACAACTTATCTCACTAAACTTAACCACCCTAATCCCGTATTTTATTTTTCTCGGTTCCTTCTTTATGATTTTCTCTCGCCGAAAAAAATATGAGACCATCGGCCATTTCTTTTTTAGCTTTGGTATTTTATTTTTAGGACTTAGCATTGTCAAAACAACTGTGTATCCCATCGTCCAAACCGAAATGTTTCAAGATCTCATCATAAGTCTACAAGGTAAAACAATTCTATGCCTACTACTCGGTATCGCCATCACCTTTTTTATTCAAAGCTCCTCTGCCTCAACCGCTATTTTAATTTCACTCGCCTCAACAGGAGCCATTTCTTTATATACCGCCGTCCCAATCTTATTTGGCCATGAAATTGGTACTTGTATGACCGCCATTCTCTCAAGTCTTAGTGGTAAACTCGCAGCAAAACAAGCCGCCTTTATCCATTTTGCCTTTAATGTTGTAGGGATGTTCATCTTCTTACCACTTATCGGCTTCCTCATTCAACTTACCCATTATTTTAGCCAAGACCCAGGGCGTCAAATTGCAAACATTCAACTAATCTTTAATTTATCAACTGTCATCTTATTCTTACCCTTTAGTAACCTTTTCGTAAAATTAGCACTTCTCGTCTTTCCAACACCAAAAACGCGTTAAATTGCATAAAAAAACTCGCCAATAAGCGAGTTTTTTTATTATTTAGCCATAAATGCTTCAATCTCTTCAACACTTTTAATAATATCTTTTGATAAATTTTCATGACCCGTTTCAGTAATTAAAATATCATCTTCAATACGGATTCCAATACCTTCTTGTTCGATATATAATCCCGGTTCAATCGTAATAACCATACCAGGCTTTAAGATTCCACCACGACCACCTACATCATGTGTATCAAGTCCTAAATAATGACCAATCCCATGATAATAGTAATTAATAACATCTTCATCTTTTTCAATTAAACCAAGCGCCTTACATCCTGCTGCTAATTTAGATTTTGCAAAAGCATTAACTTCTGCCATATCCACACCTGGTTTTAACATCTTAATCGTTTCAATTTGCGTGTTTAACACAACTTCATAAACCGCTTTTTGACGATCTGTAAATTTCCCATTAACAGGGAACGTACGTGAAATGTCTGAACAGTAATGATTCCATTCGCATCCTAAGTCGAATAAAATTAAGTCACCGTCTTTCATTTCACAATTATTTTCATTATAGTGTAACACCGTTGCATTAGCTCCACTTGCAGCAATCGTGTGGAATGACGTATGTTTAACACCTTCAGTTTTAATCGTGAAATCATAATGCGCTTCTAATTGATACTCTTTCATCCCAGGCTTAGAATTTTTCATTAATGCTTCAATTCCTAAACGCGTTTTTTCAATCGCTGTTTTTAATTGAGACACTTCAACCTCTGACTTTAATAAACGTAATGCTACAATATCATGATACGCATTTTCTAAGCGGATAAATGGATATTTACTTTGTAATTCTTTTGCAAATTCAACTTGCACTGTATCCCCGTGTGCATAAGTTAAACGTTCGAAATCAAAGTAAACATGCTCAATGCGTTCCCCAAGTAACCAACGACCTAAAACTGTACGTAAGTCCGCTTCTGGGAAAATGCTCTTGATTCCTGAAATTTCTGTTGCCTCTGCTTTAGATAAACGTTTACCGCTCCATTTTTCTTCTAGCTCAGTTACCGTATCAATAAATAAGTGTTCTTCTAATTTCCCATTCACTTTCTTTAACACTAACACCATTTTTGGGCGATTAATGTTTGTTAAATAATAAAAGTTGCGGTGTGGTGTGTAATCATACGGTTGATCCCCTGAACGCATTGGCGCGTCTCCTGAGAATAAAACAACTAATGATTTATCTTTTAAATTTGCCGCCAACTTCTGACGTCTTGTTTTTAAGTTATCTAACAAGTTTCTCACTCCTTTAAATAAATTTAATCTATTATAGCATAAAACTTTGGGACCATCCTAACTTTTTGAAATTTTATACAATTCTAAATCTCGCGCTGCTATCATATCGACACCTGTCTCTAAAATATTTGCTAAAATAACATCCCCTTCGACTATAGGTGCACTCAGCTCAACCTTTTGTACTTCGCGGACAATCTTCTCTACTAGGTGTTTTGGAACATCAGTCGTACTGACAACGGGCAAGCGGTTATGTATTGCCCCTTTAATCCGAACTGTCGTTGTCACCATACGAGTCGGATTCGTTAACTCCTTCTTTGCAAACGCAAGGCCACGCTTACACTGATTCCCACTCACATTGAACGCTTCATCCACTTTAAGGTGACACCCGATTGGACAAACGATACAAATTAATTGTTTCTCACTCATTAATTAGCCTCCTTTGACAAAATCTCAAGCGTCAACGTTTGATTAACTTGACTTAGAAGTTCTTTTGGAATTAACACCTTCTCCATTTCTGCCGGCAACAATTGTTTTTTTCGAATCTCTTTTAAAATAGTATCACCACATTTTATCTGGAGGCACACCTGATTAAACTTTTGATTTACACGGAAGAATAATTCCACATCATCCATAGCCGTGCTTATTTTTTGTGGCACCACATAACCAACGCCACGCCCTGCCATCGTTTGAATCACAGCACCTTGATTATTCTGTTTATGTTGAACATAAGCAGCGGCATTTGCGCCAGCACGCTTAGCCTCAAGCGACACAAAATCAACTAAATCATGCACATGCAACACATTCCCACACGCAAAAATACCCGGTACATTCGTCTCTAAATTATGATACACAAGCGCCCCCTTTGTCACGGGGTCAAATTCAACACCTGCTTTTTTACTCAAACCATTATCCGGAATTAAGCCCACCGATAATAAAACCGTATCCACCTCAAACTGTTTCTCAGTACCCACAATCGGATTAAACTGCGCATCAACCTCAGAAATTGTGATTCCCTCAACGCGTTCATCACCGTGAATGTTAGTAATCGTGTGTGATAAATATAAAGGAATCTCATAGTCGTGCAAACATTGAACAATATTACGGGTTAACCCGTTAGAATATGGCATAATCTCGGCAACTCCAAGCACCTTAGCGCCCTCTAAACTCATACGCCGTGCCATAATTAATCCAATATCACCAGAACCTAAAATAAAGACCTTCTTTCCAACTAAATAACCGTCTATATTAAGATAACGCTGCGCCGTGCCGGCGGTCATGACCCCGACCGGTCGCGTTCCCGGTATGTGAATCGCACCGCGATTTCGCTCCCGGCACCCCATGGCGAGGACAACGGCCGAAGCCTGAATGTCCTGCTCGCCCTCTTCATTTAAAAGCGTCACGACTTTGTCGCGCGTCAGATTCGTCACCGTTGTGTTTAACAACACCTCGATAGGATATTGCTTCAATTCCTTCATGTAGCGGTTCGCATACTGCGGACCGGTCAGTTCTTCTTTAAAC
>DNGE01000117.1:14835-16198 GCA_003486705.1 Bacillota bacterium | reverse complement strand
CGTTCTAGGATGATGACGCTGTCACATCCAGAGCGATACGCTTCGATTGCGGCGGCTATGCCTGCCGAGCCGCCACCAATGACAACCACGTCGTATGATTTCATGTTGCTCCCCCCTTACAACTCATGAACTAACACGTGTGTGTTAAGTCCGTCATAATTCACATCACATTTATCAATTTCAAGCTCACGTGCCAAGATGTCCACAATAAGTGGTTCACAAAAACCACCTTGGCATTTGCCCATGCCGGGACGGCATCGTTTTTTAACGCCTTTGACGGTTGTTGCACCCGCCGGGCGATGAATGACATCGATAATCTCCCCTTCTGTGATTTGCTCACATCGGCAAACTAAGTGGCCAAAGGCAGGGTTATGTTGAATAAGTTTATTTTTTTCATCACGGGATAAGTTCTTAAAATGAATGGGAGCACGTCGTTTTTGATAATTTGTTTTTTGGGTTAATGTGAGTTCATTTTGAATAAATTCAAGCACGTATTGGGCTATGGCTGGTGATGAGGCAAGTCCTGGGGATTCGATTCCCGCTACGTGAATAAATGTTTTGTAATGCTCATCTGGTGTGATATAAAAATCACCTGTATTCCCAACCGCACGTAATCCTGTAAATGAACGAATCACATTTGCATTTGGAAAGTTTGGGATGAGTTCTTTCAGTTGTTCTTTAATATATTGAAATCCCTCAACCGTGGTTGCGACATCACCTTTACGTTCTATAAATTCTGAGTCTGGTCCAATGAGTGTGTTACCGTGTGTGGTTGGAATCACTAATACACCTTTCCCTTTATGGGTTGGGGTTGGATAAATGACATGTTTGATTTGATCAAAGTCTTTATCTAGTACAAAGTATGTCCCCCGACGTGCTTGAATGTTGAAGTTTAAATCTGCATTCAACAGTTTGCCTACCTCGTCTGCATAAATCCCAGCCGCATTAATCACAAGTTTTGCTTGCATGCTCCCTTGATTTGTTCCAATCACATAATGATCAGACTCATAGTTAATAGCTTGAACGACTGTATTGAGATGAAGTTTCACGCCGTTTAACATCGCTTCTTCCATGGCTGCAATCGCGACTTCCCACGGATAGATGATGGCGGTTTGTTTCGCATGTAATCCTGCTATAATATGTGTGGATAAGTTCGGTTCTAAGGTGTGGACCTCGTCTTTGCTTAATAATTCAACGTGAACTCCGTTTTGTTCTGCTCGTTTTTGTAGTTCTTTTAATACTTGTACTTGATCCTCACAAGTCGCAACGGTTAGGGACCCAATTTGTTGATAATCCACTTGTAAGTCTTTGCAAAGTGCAGGATATTGTTGGCTTCCAGCGACGTTTAGTTTTGCTTTTAACG
>DNGE01000117.1:0-14507 GCA_003486705.1 Bacillota bacterium | reverse complement strand
ACTCACAATCCTTTACATTGTTATTTTATTTTAAAACTTGAAGATTCGAACGGCTTCAATTGCTTTTTGCCATCCATTGTATAAATGATTTCGTAACTCGTCACTAAATTTAGGTTCATAGCTTGTTTTAGCTAGCCACAACGCCTTAATTTCATCTGTGTCTTGATAAACCCCAGTTGCGAGTCCCGCTAAATAAGCCGCCCCTAAAGCTGTTGTTTCGGTTACCGCTGGTTTTACCACTTCAACACCTAAAATATCACTTTGAAATTGCATTAAAAAGTCATTCTTGGTTGCCCCTCCATCCACTTTAACAAATGCAATAGCATCATTTAAGTCAGCTTCCATGGCGGTAATAACATCTTTACTTTGATACGCAATGGCCTCAAGTGTCGCACGAATAAAATGTTCTTTTGAAGTCCCGCGCGTCAATCCGAGTACTCCGCCTCGTACTTCACTATCCCAATATGGGGTTCCAAGACCGACAAACGTTGGAACAACATAAACCCCTCCACAATCTTCAACCCTGTTCGCATACATTTCAGAGTCTTTAGCATCTTTAACCATTCTTAATCCATCTCGTAACCACTGAATGGCACTTCCTCCAATAAAGACGCTGCCTTCTAACGCATAATACGTTTGGTTATTCATTTTCCAAGCGATCGTGGTTAAGAGACCATGCTCCGATTTAACAGGAATCTGACCTGTATTCATTAAGACAAAACATCCGGTTCCGTATGTGTTTTTTACATTTCCCTTATCAAAACAAGCTTGGCCAAATAATGCGGCTTGTTGATCACCACAAACACACGCAAGCGGTAAGGGTTTACCGGTTATAAAATCAACCGTATGGGCATAGATTTCTGACGTTTGCTTCACCTCTGGTAAGATGCTTGATGGAATATTAAACACATTTAACAATTCTTCATCCCAACATTCCGTATGGATATTAAATAACATCGTACGCGAGGCATTCGTCACATCTGTTATATGAGCTTTTCCACCTGATAATTTCCAAACTAAATAACTATCAACGGTTCCAAATAGAACCCTACCCGCTTCGATTTTTTCTTGTAGTCCATCCACATGATCCAGCATCCATCTAATTTTAGAAGCAGAGAAATAAGGGTCAATCAATAACCCAGTTTTTTCTTTCACCATTTCCTCATAACCAGCTGCTTTCCACTGCTCGCAAATGGCTTCTGTTTGACGAGATTGCCAAACAATCGCATGGTAAAGTGGCTTTCCTGTGACTTTATCCCACATAATAGTCGTCTCACGCTGATTCGTTATTCCGATTCCTTTAATCTCATCAATATTAACTTTTTCTGATAATAAAACAGTGCTAACGACGGATAACGTTGAAATCCAAATTTCATTTCCATCTTGCTCCACCCAACCTGGTTGCGGATATAAGCATTCAATCTCTCTTTGGGCTTGTTCAACTATTTCACCTTTTTTATTAAAGACAATCGCTCGTGTCGATGTCGTTCCTTGATCTATGGCTAGTAATAAACTCATATGTGTTCCTCCCTATACTGTAAACGCTATCTATATTATAACATGTCCCTCTCATTCGCAAATGGCTAAAATAAAATTGATGAATGAAACCTTCACCCATCCTTCTTAAATTATATTTTTCAAAACAATTAATTATCCATAAAATCTCGAATTTTCCTAATGATTAAACTAATCTAACGCTCACCTCGTATCGTCATTTTTGACATCGATTGCTAGATTGACATCTTAATATTCGCCAGACACTGCAATGAATTGTTTAATTATTGTTTTCAGTTAACTAAATCTTAACAATATCGGTTGTTATATTTTTTGACAAAACAGCCTTTTATTGGTAAACTATACTTGTTGTTGATTATAATTATTATTAATGTAAGGAACTAAAACAAAATTAGCTGCTTATGTCCATTTAAAATAGCACAACCTAGAGGTGCTATTTTTTTTATGGACTTTTTTTGGTTTGAAATAAAGCGTAGGATTTTGCTATGAACTTCTGTATTCATTGCCTATATCTCATGATGTGCTCAAACTATTTTTACATGTACTTCATTCCCTTAGTGGTGCAAAATAATTAGGTTTGTTTTTTTGTAATTATCAAAATTGTAGACTCATGAGAGGAAAGACTAACTTACCGAAATTTTAATTCTCTTTTTAAGTAAAATCATGGCTTAAGTTTACTAAAATACTAATGTGTTATTTCCATTTCAGCAAGAAGATGTTAAAATTAAATTGTAAACGCTAATAAAAATAGCATATTCATGTTAGGGGGCTCTTATGGCAAAGATTAAAGACATTGCACAGTTAACAGGATTTTCTATTACCACTGTTTCACGTGTGCTTAATCAAGATAAAAGTTTTAATGTCTCTGATGAGACACGTTTAAAAATTATGACTGTGGCAGAAGAACTGAATTATTTACCTCCAAGTAAGCGTCATAAAGTAGGAAAAACAGAGTCTGTCATGAATATTGGACTGGTATATTGGTATTCGGTTGAAGATGAATTAACTGATCCTTATTACTTATCTATTCGCCTTGCCATTGAAAAACATTGTGAGGAACAAGGTATTCACTTACATAAGTGTTATTTAAAATCAAAATCATTAGATGAACTAAAAGATTTAAATGTTGAAGGTATTATTGCACTTGGAAAATACAGTGACCAAGAACTTCAAACCTTACATGACAAATTCCCTCACATCGTTTTAGTTGATTGTTGGACAAATCACTATAACATTGACGTGGTGGTTGGGGATTTAAAAAATGCGACACGACAAATTATTAATCACTTTAAATCACAGCAGTTTAAAAGTATTGGATTTATTTGTGGCGTTGAAAAAACATTAGATGGTGAAGAACTTTTAGATATTCGCTTAGTGACGTTCTCTAAAGAAATGAAAAAAACAAAGGACTTTAATCAGTATGATATTAAACTTGGGAAATTCACAGCAGACTCTGGCTATGATATCATGTCTTCAATCATTGCCTCAGATGCGTTACTCGACTGTTATATAGTCGCTTCAGATGCTATGGCGATGGGGTGTTTAAAAGCCTTAAATGAACACCACATTCGTGTGCCTGATGTTGTTTCAATTATTAGCTACGACAATATCTCACTGTCACAATACACCATTCCATCACTTTCAACGATTGATATGAACACAAAACATCTCGGAACAACAGCAATGGAATTAATGAAAGAACGTCTAACTAACGATCGTGAAATTGCAAAAAAAGTCATGATTCCAACAAATCTTATTTTACGTGATAGCAGTCTATAATTCATAACAAGGGGGATTTATACATGAAATTTAACATAAAACCATTAGAAACTATTCAAGATATCACAATCACTGAGTACCAGATGCAAAATGATGCTTTAGACGTTAGATTTATTAATATCGGTGGGGCCTTAACAAAGATTGCAATGGCTTCTGATAACTATGAACAAAACCTAGTATTAAATTACGAAAACCCAGTGGATTATTTAAACAACGGATATTACTTAAACGCGATTGTTGGGCGCACCGCTAACCGTATCAAAAATGGACAATTCGAGATTGATGGAAAAACGTATCAAGTCGATATTAACAATGGCCCAAACAACTTACACGGAGGCGCTGAAAACTTAACTCATGCCGTATGGAACGTTGAACAAATGGAAACGGGATATCGTCTAACCACATCACTACCTGCTCAAATCGACGGTTTCCCTGGTAACTTAGATGTGACAACTTTATATGAATTAGACGGTGACCAATTTAAAATCACGTTTAAAGCAACAACAGATGCTGCGACAATCGTCAACCTAACGCACCATGCCTACTTTAATCTTTCAGGGAACCTTCAAACAAATATTAACAATCACGAAGTTATGCTTGAGGCAGATTATGTAGCAGAAATTGATGAGGCACAAGCCTTTACTCAAAACTTAGTGCCTGTTAAAAATACCATCTTTGATTTCACAACACCAACCGTTATTGATGCAAGCAACAAAGTGGCAACCCCATTATTTGAAAAAGGATTTGGATACGATCACTGTTACATCTTTAATAACATCGGAAAAGTTGCAACAGTTAAAGATTCTGTTTCAAATCGTCAATTAACCGTTTATACAGATGCCCCTTCAGCTCAATTTTACTGTGGAAACTTTATTACTGAAGAGACAATGTTTGAAAACAACCGTCGCGGGGAAAAACATCTAGGGCTTTGCATTGAGCCTCACTATGTCCCTTATGATATATCAACGCAAATTTTAAGACCAGGTGACGTTTACGAAAAACACGTAACCTTCCAATTTACAAAAGCATAAAAAAAATGGCGCCAAGCAATTGGGCGCCATTTCTTTTAGATACGTTTAAAAAGGATGAGCAAAATGGCTCATCCTTTCTAATTAAGCAGAAACTTTTGATGTTAAAAGTGCAGTCATCCCACTTTCAATCATGTCTGGTAAATTCATTTGCGCACGACTCGCTTCATTAATCGTCACATTTGAAGCTGTCATAATTCCACTCTTCAATAAGTTAACACGATCTCCCATTCGAGTCAGACCATTTTCATAGTAAGCATGACTAATTCCAACCACATCAGTTAAAACTTTTGCATCAAACCATCCTTGATATTGTAAATCGTGAATATTTAATGTTGTTTGTGCATTCGTATAGAAATCATGATTTGAATAATCCACATTTATTAATAGTGGAACTAGACTCGTATGCCAATCATTCACTTGAATGTGATTAATACTCGATTCAACAACTGGTAATAATTCAAGTACGGCACGGTTGAAAAACGCAAAACGCTCAACATCATCACCATATCCGTAAATTTCTTCACGGTTAAAATAATACTCATTTCCCACAAAATAAAACGTCACTGAATCTTGTACTAATTTAAATAAATCAGCACCTTGTTCACGCCACCCTACTTTGATTGTTGCTGATTGGACGCGTTCCATTTTTGAAGTAAATCCTTCATCAATGCACGCATACTTCGGTAATACAACGACTACATTATCATGATCTTTTGTAAATTGTAACGCTGTATCACCTAATTGACCAAGCGTTGTAAATGGTGCACATTCTGTCACGACATATAATGTTTTATCTTTATCTTTTTCTTTTTCTTTTTCTGTCACGTCTATTGTTTCATTTTTTTCTTTTTTAGCTTTTGGTTTTGCTTTTGATTTTGCTTTTGGCTTCACGGCTTGTTCTACTTGAACTTGAGTATCTTTACCGTTTCCAAAGTTATTATTTAAAAGGACAAGTGCCTCTTCTTTTAGTACTGATTGTGCAGCTTTTACTTCTATTCCTAGTTCATGACAGAATGTAATAATTTCTTTACTTGTTTTTCCGTGTTGTCTTGCAAATTCATATACACGCATGTTTATGTCCCCCCTGTTAAACAATCTTTAACATATAACTACATTTTAGCATCTTAATTTCAGTTTGAAAATCTTACAACTTACAAAATATAGTAATTTTCTCAATAGTTAACCGTTTACAACATTTTTTGACACCGTGTAAAACGTTTACATTCATTTTGTAACTTTTAATTCGAATTTGATGTCGGAAAATGAAAGCGACATCTTTCTCATAATAACGTAATAAAATGCTAAAAACAGCTTCTTTTTGCTAGAAATCTAGTTGTTTTTCAACCTAAAATCATCTAGATATTGCAATAATATTATTTAGTTTGCATATATTTAAAAATTTAGGCGTTAAAAAAAATCACCCGCTAAGCGGGTGATTTTAGTTTATTCGCCAATGATATTGTTAACGCGAGCTAACACATCTTCTTTGATTTTTTCAATGGTTGCATCAGCAGATTCAATTGATTCATCGATAACTCCAATGTAAACTTTTGCTTTTGGTTCTGTTCCTGATGGACGTAACACGAACCAAGATCCGTCTGCTAATGTGTATTTTAATACATTAGATTTTGGTAAGTTAATCTCAGTCGTTGTATCACTTTCTAAATCAGTGCGTTCAGATGTTTCATAATCTTCAACTGTTACAACAGCGCGCTCTGCTACTGTTAATGGTGTGAATTCACGGAAATCACCTAAAATAGCTTGGATTTTATCCGCTCCTTCTTTTCCTTTTAGTGTAATGTTAACTAATGCTTCACGGTAGCATCCGTAAGTCTCGTATAACTCCATTAACACATCGTATAATGTTTTACCTTGCTCTTTATAAAACGCAGCAGCTTCAGCACACATTAAAACCGATTGAATTGAATCTTTATCACGTACGAAGTCTCCAATTAAGTATCCATAAGATTCTTCATATCCGAATACATATTCATATTCTGTATCTTCAATTAAGCGAGCTTGTTCTCCGATAAATTTAAATCCTGTTAATGTTGAAACAATTTCAAATCCATAAGAACGAGCGATTTTAGCTCCCATATCAGATGTTACAACGGTATTGAATACTTTACCTTTTGCAGGTAATGTACCCTTTGCTTTTTTAGATGATAAGATGTAGTGAATTAAGATGGCACCTGTTTGGTTTCCTGTTAATAAGACATACTCTCCACTAGGATCTTTAACTGCTAAACCAACGCGGTCTGCATCTGGGTCTGTTGCAATTAAGATATCTGCATCTTTCTCTTTTCCTAAATCGATGGCCATAGCGAAAGCCGATGCATCTTCAGGGTTTGGCGATTTTACTGTTGAGAAGTTAGGATCTGGCACACATTGCTCTTCTACAACGAATAATTGCTCGTATCCACATTCCGTTAACACGCGACGTGCAGGAATGTTAGCTGTTCCGTGTAATGGTGTGAAGACAATTTTTAAATCCTTTTTATTGATTTCGTTATTGATTTCTAACGCTTTTACTTTTTCAGTATAGATATCATCAATTTCAGCTCCGATGATTTCAATTAATCCAGCAGCTTTTAATTCTTCTTCTGATTTAACTTCAATATCGAATACATTATGAATAGCGTCAACTAATGCAATAACTTGATCCGCTTCAGCCGGAACTAATTGACATCCTGTTTCATCATAAATTTTATATCCATTATATTCAGGTGGATTATGAGAAGCTGTTACCACGATTCCCCCCGCAGCATTTAAATGACGAACAGCAAATGATAATTCAGGTGTTGGTCGTAACGATTCAAACACATACGCTTTAATTCCGTGGCTTGCCATAACTTTTGCAGATTCCATGGCAAACTCAGGTGAGAAATGACGGCAGTCATAAGCAATAACGATTCCCGCTTCTTTCACAGCGTCACCTTTTTGTAATAAAAATTGTGCAAATCCTTCATTGGCTTTGCGAATTGTATAAATGTTCATACGGTTTGTACCTGGACCTACTTCTCCACGCATTCCCCCTGTACCGAACTCTAAATCCTTATAAAAAGCATCTTCCTTTTGTGTTTCATTCATGTTTTCTAACTGTGTTTTTAAATATGTTTCTAAGTTTGGTTGTGCTAACCATTTTTTGTATTCTACTTCAAAAGACATCATATACCTCCTGTTTTTCGTCTCCAACGACCTAATTATATCATACTAAAAGGCAAAAAATAACACCTCACCATTTTTGTAAGCAATTTCTTAGTTCTCTAATTTTCGACATTCTTATTTAAACATCATACGATAAGTGGCTTCAAAGACTTGAGACGACTCTAATGTTTGAATCCCTTTTTTATCTTTTAGCTCTTGTGGTGCTTCCACATCATCGCCATGACCAAACCATGGTTCAATGCAAACAAACTCACCTGCAACTCCTTTTTCATTAACTGCCGTCCAAATGCCGACAAGTGGGAATCCTTCAAATGATACCTTCACTTCATGATCATGCTCATAACTTGCTAAGGTAATCTCTGTTTCACCATCTATAATGAGTGCTCCATATTCAGCAAATAAATCAGCTGATAGTGGTAAGAGCTTCAAACCTTCAATGATTGTTTCTTTATCCTTATAAACACGTCCGGTTTGTTGATTAAATAATAACGTCGAAACCCCATCACTATCTTTAAAATGTAAATAATAATCTGTTAACACGTCATTTTCAGATAAATGAATATTAAATCCTGGGTGCGCACCGATTGAAAAATACATCGGTTCTAATCCATCATTAACAACGCGCCACGTCACTAACACTTCATTTTCAACTAACTCATATTTAATTTGGAAGATAAAATCAAATGGATACATCGCTCTTGTCTTATCATTAGACTTCATTTCAAAGACAAGTATTTCATCTGACTGTTGCACAAGTTCAAATGCTGTATCACGCGCAAATCCATGTTGACTCATGTGATATGCCACACCGTTATGCAAAAACGTATCTTCACTTAAACGTCCAACAATCGGAAATAATACCGGTGCTGTTCGTCCCCATACATTCGGATTTGCTTGCCACATGTACTCTAATCCATTTTCTATCTGCTTAATACTTTTAATTTCAGCACCATTTTTAGCCACTGTTAATTTGATTTTGCTATTTTGAGCACAAATCATCTCAATCCCTCCTTAAGCTTCAAGCAACTTATGAATATAAATTGCCAACCTTTTTTAAAGACTCGACACCATTAACTCGATGCAACCGGTTACACATAACTGTAAACAAGTTGCAAGTACGATAAAATGATCCCCTTTTTTAATTTCATTTCCATTAAAGAACCCACTTCCGTCTAAAACAGAAACAAGTGAGAATGGTTTATCATGTACTATAATAAGCTCCCCATCCACCTGCCACTTACTAACCGTAAAATAGTGGCTCTCCACATATGTCGTCACCCTTGCCTGTTCAAACTGTTTTAACTTAGCAACAGGTTGCAACAACTCATGTGGCACATTCGTCACGTCAATTGACTGTTTGATATGCAGTGGACGAAGGTTACCCATATCGTCTAATCGGTCATAATCATACAAACGATACGTTGTATCCGAAGATTCTTGCGTCTCAAGAACTAAGGTCCCTTTTTTCAAAGCATGAACCGTACCCGTCGGGACATAAAAGAAATCATTCTTTTTCACCTTAACTTTACGTAACAACTCATCAAAACGTCCTTGTTCAATCAATTGTGCAAACTCTTCTTTACTTTGTGCATGATGACCCAACACCAACTCTGCACCCATTTCTGCATCTAAGATATACCAACACTCTGTTTTCCCAAGTTCTCCTTCAACACGTAATCCATACGCATCATCAGGATGTACTTGTACGGATAGATCATCAGATGCATCTAGAATTTTTGTTAACAACGGAAATACATCGCCCGAAACATAACCAAATAACTCACGGTGATTTAACCAGACTTGTGATAATGGCTTTCCTTTATGTTCACCATTAATAACAAGACAGTCCCCTTTTGGATGTGCTGAGATTGCCCAACATTCACCTGTGTGATCACTCGGTATTTCATAATTAAAATTTGTTTTTAAGCGGTCCCCACCCCAAATCTTCTCATGGAAGATAGGTTCTAAAAATAATAAGTCTGCCATTTATTCCTCTCCTATTCTGATTAACTTTAAACAGAAATATAGTTGAGATAAGAAACAGTCCCATTTATTTGCCTCATTATCTCATCCCCCTCTAATGAAATAACATTGACCGAAAACTCATTTAAAAATAAGAATATCTTATTTCCTCCTTATTATAACATTATCTAGTTTCAAAATGATAACACTTTCTCATCTTTTTTTACACGCTTACTTTTTCTTTGATTTCTATTTTTCGGATAATCTCTCAGATTTAGTCGCATATTAAAGTGGTAGCTTCGGTTACGTATGCATCACTGACACTACTTGAAAGGAACGTGAAACACATGGCAAAAGAAAGCTTTGTTGCTGTACGCCGCAATAATGACGGTGATTTAGTTGCTTTTAAATCAACAACAGGTGCAGAATACGATTATGAAACAGCAAAAGAACTTTGTTCTCAAGGATTAATTGAAAATGCTGAAACCTTTGTAGGTAAAGGACATCACACATACATCCGTGGAAAAGTTGATGGAAATGAAGGCAATAACTTATCAAATTTACCTACCTTCTAATAAAAAAAAGATTATGGGCACACGCCCATAATCTTTTTTTATTCGTTATCTGATAAAATCCAGTCCGCCCCTTTAAAAGGTTCCACTGTCCATAAGTCTTGGAAACTTTGTTGACGTAATGCTTCATATACTAAAATTGCTGCAACGTTTGAAACGTTTAATGAACGTACTTTATCTGTCATTGGAATGCGGAAGCAGTTTTCAAAATGTGGACGTAAAATTTCTTTTGGAATTCCACAACTTTCTGCTCCTAAAACAATATAGTAATCTTCTTCAACATTTGAGAAATCCATTTCAGCATGGTTTTTTTGACCATAACGTGTTAAGAAGCAAAGCTTTCCACCTTTGTTCTTCTCTAGGAACTCATCCCAATTTTCATATACAATATAATTCGTTTCATTTACATAACCTGCACCTGAACGCTTAATATTTTTTTCATCTAATGAGAAGCCCATTGGCTTAATTAAATGTAATGTTGTGTTTGTTGCCGCACAGGTTCTCATAATATTTCCTGTGTTTTGTGGGATTTCTGGGTTGTATTGAACTAAATGAATTGCCATGTTTTCACCTCAAATTTAATATAAATTTATTCTATCACATTTTCGATTAATTGAATCGTTTTGTTTTATAAAAACAAATTTCTAGCGTTCACTCATTTCATTTATTATGAATCAAGTTTATTTAAATCGTCAAGGGCTATCTGTGCTGCTTTTTTTAACCAGTGTGGACCATCTTGATCTAAGATTGTTGTAATAGCAGGGATAGCTCCTTTATATTTTAAAAAGCGAGCGTTTAGGATGGCGTTTCGTTTAATCACTGAAACGCCCCGCCAAGATCCTGCTAAATGGCCAAATTGAGCCTTGAATTCTTTTTGTGTGAGCGGGAGGAGTTCGGCAATAGACGGGAACTCGACCCCACTGCATTCCATTTCCTCGTGGAAATGCGAATCGATTTCGCGATTGAACGGACAAACTTCTTGGCAGATATCACAACCGTAAACGTATTTGTTTACTTTTTTAAGTAAGGTCTCATCCTCAATGTCTTTAGACTGTGTGACATACGATAAACAGCGGCGTTCGTTGAAGCCGCCGTTTGGTAAGATGGCTTGGCTTGGGCAAGCCTTGATGCAACGATCACAGCTGCCACATAAGCTTTCTATTGGGCTATCCGGTGGCAACGCCACGCTAATTAGTAGTTCGCCTAAGTAGATGTAACTTCCGAATGATTCGGCGATGACGTTACTATTTTTACCGCTAAATCCAATGCCAGCGCGCAGCGCGACGGCACGATCATCTAGTTTTCCGGTATCTACCATGGTTAGCACTTCAATTCCCTCGACTTCTGATTCTAAGAATGATTTTAACTTTGCAAGTTTGTCTTCCATAATGAGATGATAGTCTTTTCCCCACGAGGAACGCGCAAATTGTACGTGGGGTGATTCGTGGTTAGATATTTTTTGCATGCTACTTATTCTTGGATAAGCTAAGGCTATCGATATAATAGACTGAGCATTTTGCATAATGAGTTTAGGATTTACTTTTTCTTCAATGCTTCCTTTTGTTAGGCCTGAGCTATAATTTAATGTCTCTCTCTTTTTCAATTCTTGCTCAAGTTCGATAAAGGGTTCTACATGTGTAAATCCTATTTTATTAATTCCTATGTCTTGTGCATAGGCGATAATTTTTTGTTTTAATTGTTCTTGTATCACGTTCATTTCCTACCTTTATTAACGGCTTTCTTCTTTATTATAGCTTAAATAGTCTATTTTCTTCTATTGATTTTATTTTGAAGTGCGCAAAAAAAGGATACCCGAAGATATCCTTTTAAGTAAGTTTGTCTTACCCTTTTGCAGCTCCTGCTGTAATCCCTTCGATAAGGAATTTTTGAGATGCGATATAGATGACTGTCATTGGGACAGCAACAAGTACACATCCAGCAGCGAACATAGTAAAGTTATTTTGTGTTTGACCACTGATCATATCGTATAAACCAACGGCTAATGTTAATTTTGAGTTTGATGAAATAATCATACGTGGGAAGATGAAGTCCATCCACGGTGCCATAAATTGTGTCACGGCAACGAATGCGATCATCGGTTGAGCAAGTGGGAAGATAATCTTGAAGAAGATTTGACTCTTTGTTGCACCGTCGATCATAGCAGATTCATCTAATTCACGTGGAATTGAACCTAAGTATCCTTTAATTAACCACGTATTATAAGGAATTTGTCCTGCCGCATAAACTAAGATTAATGCCCAGTGATTATCTAACATGTTAAATGTTAAGAATAAGATATATAAAGCTGTCATCCCCATGAATGAAGGGAACATTTGAAGTACTAATACTGCGATTAAAGCTGGTTTTTTACCTTTGAAACGGTAACGAGCGAAGATATAACCCATACTTGTAGATAAAATAACAGATAATATCATATTGATAAATGCAATTTTTAATGTATTTAAATACCATTGAGCAAAGTTTGTTTCTTTAAATAATCGGAAGTAATGCTCGATTGTTGGGTTGTCTGGAATCGGTGATGCCCCTGCAAGTGATGAACCTTGGTTAAATGATGAACCAACAATCCATACGACTGGGAATAATACGATGATACACATTAAGATTAACTCTGCGTAAATGAATACCGTATATAAGATTTCTTTTAATTTACTTACTGTATTTAAGCTTGTATTTTTCGATGCCATACCCTAGTCCTCCTTAAATGCAGCCGTACGGGTAAAGTTCCATGCTGAGAACGTACCGATGATTAAGAATATGATAATTGACATGATAGATGCCATGTTATACATACGGAAATCGACTGTTAATTTATAAATCCATGAGATTAAAATATCTGTATTACCTGCATAAATGTAGTTCGGATTAACTGGTCCCCCTGCAGTTAAGAAATAGATTAAACCGAAGTTATTGAAGTTTGATGCGAATGACATAACTAATAATGGCGCCGTTTGAGCAAGTACTAAAGGTAATGTAATTTGCCAGAATTGCTTACGTTCAGATGCACCATCAATTTCAGCCGCTTCGTAAATATCTTTAGAAATAGATGTCATAACCCCTGACATTAAGGCCATGAAGTAAGGGAATCCTAACCATAAGTTAATAGCTAAGATTGTTAAACGTGGAATCCAAGGATTGTTTGGATCTGTTAACCAGTAGATAGGTGAATCAATAATTCCCCACTGCATTAAGTATTGGTTAATAGGACCGAATTGTCCGTTAAATAATTGTTGGAAGTTTAACTGAGAAATCATTGCTGGAATTGCCCAAGGTAAGATTAAGATTGAACGCCAGATTTTTTTCCCAAATACGCGTTTGTTATTTAAGATAACCGCTTGGAATAACCCTAAGAAGAATGGTGTTGCTGTTGCAACAACGGCGAAGATAATCGTCCATAAGAACACATTCCAGAACGTATAGAACCAAATATTACCGCTACTTGATTGCGATTCTCCTAATGAGAATAAGAATTTAAAGTTATTTAACCCGACCCAGTCAACTAATTTAGTCGGTGGTAAGTTATTGCTATTATAGTTTGTAAATCCTACTAAGAAACCAAAGATGATTGGCATAAGCGAGAACATTAATAACATTAAAGAAGATGGAATTAAAATAATATATTCAAATGCATGCTCAAACGTTTGAATTAACCACTCTTTAGATGAAAGAACGATTCCAGTCTCATTAATTAATTTCGCTGATTTATATGCATCACGAATATTAATCACAAATATAACCAATAATATGATTAATACGATGGTTGAGATAATCCCCTGAATTAATAACATAATTGAATGATCCCCTGGAGTAAGACCATTTTCAGTTAATACCATTCCTTGTGTTCCAAGTGTTGTTGCTCCCCAAAGTCCTTTAACAAAGAATCCTGCATTATCACGGATTGTGAAACTCGAAGCGAAATAATTACCTGTTAATAATTCTGTTCCAACTAATGCTACTTGGAAAATAAAGAATATGATTCCTTTTAACCATTGACCATTATATGCTTGTCCTGAACCCCATATAATAGCTGATAAGAATCCTGCCAAAGTCGGCTTTTTCATCCTGTCCACCTACCTATATAATTGTTTTTCATTTTTTTTACAACATCTCTCCCCGTAAGCCTTACGCGTTTTCACTTACTCTCAATAATTTATTTAACCCTTTGAGCGTGTTAATCGTCTCCTTCACAAATAAACTATTGGGAAATAAATGAATTTGTAACGCTTACATAACCTGCTGTAATAGCTATATAATACCGTTTTCCGATCATAAAATAAACCGTGTAACCAATTACAGAAAAATTATTTTCTAATTTTTTTCATTTTTGTTTATTTTTTCAAAATTAGATTAAAATTAAAGCCATGTCTCACCAAAATGTGACATGGCTTTGCCTTTTTATAATCAAACTTTTACTCAGCCATTTGTAGCGCTGTTTTATAGTCTTCTAAAGCTTTTTTAGCTG
>DNGE01000013.1:16082-22773 GCA_003486705.1 Bacillota bacterium | reverse complement strand
TTGGTTTTTTGAAAAAATATGACAGACTTTTTAGGGGGATGAAAGTTGATGACTTATACTATATCGCATCCTTAAAATGTATAAAAATGTAAAATATTTTGTAAAAAAATTCAAAATAGTGTATTGTGTGTAACCGGTTCCCGTGTTATTATAACCTTGCAACGATGAAAGCGATTTACTAAATCTGTAACCGGTTAGAGTGGTGAGGATTGTAGATCATTGTGGTGTAAAAAATTAAAAAGGGGTAATGGGACATGAAAAAAATGTTAGCTTTTCTTATGGCGGGGGTACTCTTAACTGGATGTGCTTCAGGTGGAAATGATTCAAATTCTGACGATTCTGAAGACAAAAAAGAAACAATCACAGTTTGGGCGTGGGATAAAAACTTTAATATCCCAGTAATGGAAGAAGCAGCGAAAATTTATGAAGCGGACCATCCAGATGTGAAAATTGAGATTATCGACTATGCAAAAGCAGATGTTGAAACAAAATTACTTACTGGCTTATCAACAGGTTCAACAAAGAACTTACCTGATATCGTTTTAATGGAGGATTATGGAGCTCAAAAGTATTTAAATTCATACCCAGGAATGTTTGAAGATTTAACAGGTAAAATAAATCAAGATGATTTTGCTCAATATAAAATTGTACCATTTACAGTAGATGGGAAATTATACGGAGTACCATTTGATTCAGGGGTGACAGGTTTATTTTATCGCACAGATATCCTAGCAGAAGCTGGTTACACATCAGAAGATTTACAAAATATTACTTGGGAAGACTTCCAAAAAATTGGTGAAGATGTTGTAGCAAAAACAGGAAAAGCCATGTTAGGGGATAATTTAAATGAAATGAGTGGATTAACTCGCATCATGTTACAATCAGCGGGAAACTGGTATTTTGACGAAAATGGAGAAGTAACGATTGCGGACAATAAAGTAATGGAGGAAGCCTTTAATATTTTTAAAACGTGGAAAGAGACTGGTATTATTAAAAATACAAACGGTTGGGAAGAATGGGTTGGCGCTATGAATGATGGTTCAGTTGCAACCGTTGTGTCTGGTTCTTGGATTATTGGATCGATTATCGCAGCAAATGACCAATCAGGTTTATGGGGAGTTGCGCCACTACCAAAAATGAACACAGTGGATTCAGTAAATGCATCAAATATAGGTGGTTCGAGTTGGGTTGTCTTAAGTGGAAAAGAGACAACGAATACAGCGATTGATTTCTTAAATGAAACATTTGCAAAAAGTGATGAATTTTATCAAACTATTCTAACAAATGTCGGTGCAATCGGAACATATATTCCTGCTCAAAGCGGATCTGCTTATGAGACACAAAGCGAGTTCTTTGGCGGACAAACTATTTATAAAGATTTTTCAAAATGGATGCAAGAAGTTCCTGAAGTTAATTATGGAACATATGTTGGGGAAGCTGATAATGCAGTACATGCGGTTATGCCCGATTTAATATCAGGAAAAATTTCTGTAACTGATGCATTAGAAAAAATTGAATCGACAGTAAAAAATCAAATTAAGTAATAATTTGAACTGATAGAATCAAGAAATAGCACGTAGGTGCTATTTCTTTCTCTATCAGTAAGGGGGAGTATTGTTCATGGATACCGCAAATAAATTATCGGTTGATAATAAACAGGAACATAAACAAAAATATACTAGTTTAGAGAAACACTATAGTCGTCAAGGCTGGCTATTTATTTCAGCGGCTTTATTATTATTTGGAATCTTTACCTTATTTCCAATTATCAAATCATTGATTTTAACTTTCCAAAATGTAAAAGGATTAAATGTAAGTTTTGCAGGTGTTAATAACTATCTCCGACTGTTCCAAGATGAAATGTTTTGGACAGCATTAAAAAATACGTTTCTTTTCTTAATCATCCAAGTACCTGTTATGTTAGTATTAGCTATTTTACTAGCTAATTTATTGAATGATAAAAAACTTAAATTAAAAGGATTTTATCGGACTGCTATATTCTTGCCATGTGTAACTTCGTTAGTTGCTTACTCTGTCTTATTTAAAATGATGTTTGCAACAGAAGGGATTATTAACCAATTTCTTATGACAATAAACATCATCGATGTTCCGATAGAGTGGCTAAGTGATTCATTTTGGGCAAAAGTTGTTATTATTATCGCCTTATTATGGAGATGGACAGGATATAATATGATGTTCTTCTTAGCTGCAATGCAAAATATTCCACAAGAGACGTATGAGGCTGCCGAAGTGGATGGTGCAAATGCCATTCAAAGATTCTTTAAAATTACGGTACCACAACTGAAACCGATTATTTTATTTACAGGTATTATGTCGACAATTGGAACACTTCAATTATTCGATGAACCTATGAATTTAACGGGTGGTGGACCTGGGGTATCTACAACGACTATTTCTCAATATATCTATAATCAATCATTCGTATATGCACCTGATTTTGGTTATGCAGCTACTATTTCATATGTAGTCGTGTTAATTGTTGTTGTATTATCAATTATCCAATTTAAATGGGCAGGTGAAAAATAATGAATTTACAATCATATAAACTAAAAAAAAGAATCGTTTATACCATTAAATATATATTTTTAACACTTGTAGCACTTGTGTCGATATTCCCATTTATATGGATGATTATTTCAGCAACCAACTCTAGTTCAGAAATTATGATGGGAAAATTATCACTTGGTGGTGAATTTATAAATAACTTAAACACATTATTAGCGACAACTAATATTACTCAAGCCTTTATAAATACAGCTAAAATTACAGTTATCTCTACGTGTCTTGCGATTTTAATTTCGGGTATGGCGGGATACGGTTTTGCTAAATTAGCTTCGAAAGGAAAAGAAAAAGTATACGGGTTATTTCTATTTTCTATGATGATTCCATTTGCAGCCATGATGATACCATTGTTCCAATTGACTGCTAAAATGGATTTAGTTGACAATCACTTAGCAATTATATTACCAGCAGCAACTTCGGTTTTCTTAATTTTCTTCTTTAGACAAAACTTCTCTACATTTCCAACAGAGGTTATTGAAGCAGCACGGATGGATGGAGCAAAAGAATTTAAAATATTCTTTCATATCGTTGCGCCATCAATGAAATCTTGTTTTGCTGCAGCAGCAATCTGGGCATTTATGAATCAGTGGAATAACTTTATGTGGCCATTATTAGTGCTACAAACAGAAAATCAAAAAACATTAACACTTGTATTAAGTTCCTTATCTTCAGCGTACTTCGTTGAATATGGTGCTTTAATGATCGCAATCTGCATTGCAACAGCACCAGTTATCGTCGTATTCTTATCCATGCAAAAACATTTTGTGGCGGGGATTGTTGGAGCAAATAAATAAAAATAAGGGGAGACTATCTTTCTTACCCAAAACACGTTTAAACTTAAGTCTAAACGTGTTTTTTATTTGAAAAAGTCTATTGCATTGACTATCCTAATCGATGGAGATTAAAAAAATAATTATATAAGTGTCGAAATTTATCATTTTACAAAAGTTTGTTATAATGATAATAAAGTGAAAAGTTAGTCATCAAAAGTCAGTCACGTAGACTAAGGATGACAAGAAAAAGGCAAGGGGTTATAACATGTTAGTTGATTTACATATGCATACATATTATTCAGATGGTTCATTATCGCCAACAGAGTTGGTACGTGTTGCGAAGGAAAAAGGATTAGGTATGATTTCTATTACAGATCACAATGCCTTAGACTCTTATGAAGAAGCTGCTGCTGCATGCTCTGAAGCGGGGATACGATTAATTAAAGGGGTGGAGCTAGATTGTTTATACGCGGACCGTACCGTACACGTGCTTGCCTATGATTTTGAACCAACAAAAGAATTTATGGCAATGGTTAATAAATCACGATTTGAGTTGGATCATATAGGTGATAAGTTGATTGCAAAAATGGAAAAAGATTATGATATAGTAAGTGTAGCAGATTACGAACAATATAAGCATGATCGAACAAAAGGTGGGTGGAAAGGGATTCACTATTTACACGATTTAAAACTGACAACCACATTACTTGATGGCATGAGATTTTACAAAGAATATGGATGTACACATGCCACGTGTGATTTTCCAACCGTTGAAGAGGCGTGTCGCCTCATCCATAAAAGTGGTGGGGTAGCCGTGCTGGCTCACCCTGGAAAATACTATGGAAATAGTCCTATTTCAGAACTTGAAGATGCTCTTGAAGATTTACGCCTCAAAGGAATTGATGGCGTGGAGTGCTATTATCCTATCCATAGTGAAGCGTTAACGAAGACATGTGTAGACTTTTGTAATACGCATGATTTAATGGTGACGGTTGGCTGTGATTGTCATGGCGAATTTTTAAAAAAGAATCCGAATAGCTATAATATGGGATGTGTTTCAAAAAACGCTAGTGAATTACGATTAAGATTTTAACAACAAATAGATTAAAAGCTTCCTACTATAACCATTAGCAGGAAGCTTTTTTGCTTATAAAAAAAGCCAATCACTAGGTTGGTGGACTAGTGATTGGCAAATATAAATGGTAAAAAGAATGGTGTTTAATTAGTTGCTTTGAGCGTAGTAAACAGACTCATCTAATTCATTTTCAGATTTAGCAACATAGATTGCTGTTGCAGAATCTCCAACGACATTTAAGGCTGTGACTAACATTTCAACTGGACGGTTGATAGCTAAGATTAATGAGTAAGCCAGTAAGGCAGCATCGTTTTGATATCCCATCCCTGATAAAACTGTGAATAAAATAATTGCGCCTGCACCAGGTGCAGCTGGTGTTCCAATTGAGGCGATTAAGGCTAAAACAGCAATTAACACAATGTTTCCAAATGTTAACTCATAACCAGCACTTGACGCAATAAATACAGCAGCAATAACTTGCATAATCGCTGTACCGTTCATGTTAATTGTCATCCCAAGTGGTAAGATAAATGAGGCTAACTCTTCATGAACACCTAACTCATCAACTGTTGTTTTTGTGTTTAATGGTAAAGTAGAAGCAGATGATGAAGTTGAGAATCCAAACATCGCAACCTTCCCAATTTTCTTAACGAATGGCAGTGGGTTTAAACGCGTTGTAATAAAGATAAATAACGCATAACCAAGTGTTAAGAAGACAAGTAATGATAAAACAACCACGACGATATAAGCTAAGGCCGGTTTTAAATGATCGACACCATAAATCGCAAACGTACGTGTAATTAACACAAAGATAGCAAATGGTCCGAACTTTGTAATTAAGAATGTTAAGAATACCGTAATGATTTTATTAACATCTTCTAAGATTTTCTTTAAAACTGAGATTTGATCTCCCAAATGATTAATTGATAATCCTGTGATAACCGCTAAGAAGACAATTGAAAGGATGCTTCCATTTGTAGAGAAGACAGATGCAATATTATTAGGAATTGTATTAACAAAAAGTAATAATGGATTACTTCCTGTTGTTCCTGTTTGGCCTGTCATGTTTTCAATGTTGACATTAAAGATTCCAGCCTGGTGAGCTATTAATCCGACAACACCAGCCATTAATAAGGCAAACACAGACGTTGCTAAGAATCCACCAATTGTTTTTCCAGAAATACGACCTAGCTTTTTCGTATCAGAAATACGGCACATGGCTAAGGCGATTGACGTAAAGACCATAGGAACAATAACTAATTGCATCGCATTTAAGAATAATTGTCCTAAAATATAAAATAACCCAATGGCACTACTTGCCCCTTCAGCTGAGATATCTTGGAATAATAAGTTATTAATACTTGTCCAAAGTGTTGCTTGGTCGCTTCCTAATAAATATTCACGCAAGAATAAGAATCCTGTCCCAAGGATTAATCCAGAAACAAGGGCGATGGCCATATGGATAGCCAGTTTATTTTGTTGTTTATTTTTTGTCATACTAATCAGCTCCTATAGTAAAGTAATAGGCCCTTAGAAGTCATGAAGATGCTCATAAAAAAAGCCTTAATATCTGTTTAGACATTAAGGCAAAAGCATGGTAATAACACGCATCTCAAAAAGAGTGCATCGGTATTAAAGTTTCATGTTTTCCTTAATCGCTTCACAGAACGATCTTAAAGGTTCCTACTTGGAAATACTATACCGTTAATTCCACTAAAAGTCAACCTAAAAAGACGAATTTTGTCGAATTAACTATATTTCATGACGTAAAACTTCCCAGGACCAATATGTGTGACTTGTTCTTTAATGTCAATAATCTTGAAACCTGCCGATTCATAACACATAACCGCGCGCTTATTCCAACTTCTAACTTCTAATACAATCGGTTTATTTGGATAGCGAACACAAGATTCCTGAGTAGCAAGTTGTAAGATCTGCTTACCTAAGCCCTTATTACACAAGGTAGGTTTAACCCCAATCCCTAAAAACACATGAGGCCCCTCATCTAATAAATTAACAAACCCTAGTAGTTGCTCTGTCTCATCGGCATAGCCGATAAATCGTTTCCTTTTTTGTTCATCACAAAGTGAGAATGACTGTTGGGTCATGTCTTCCCAACTTGGTAAATTATAAATAGCATAATCCCCATCATATTTCCAAGTCGCAATCTCTTTTGCCATGGCTTCGGTTAACGGCATTGCTTGAATCTTCATAAAATCCCCCCCTTACAACTAAAGGTTGTGTCAAACAGTTGTCGGCT
>DNGE01000013.1:0-15949 GCA_003486705.1 Bacillota bacterium | reverse complement strand
CCCCTTACAACTAAATTTTACCACAAAAAACAAAAAAACTCTTGCAATGTGGAATAATATGGTTTAAAATTTAATATAATTCAACATACAAGTTCAAATGATTCCGTTGATGAAGAAAGTAGCTAGTAAGTAACTGTCAAGCGAGTTAGAGTTGGTGTGAGTCTAACCAGTCTTATGAGTGAAACGCCCTTCAGAGGAGATTTTCACAAATACATGATGTAAAGTATGAAAATCGGGTACTCCCCTTACAGAGCAGAGTGGATATAACACATGTTATATCAATTAGAGTGGCAACGCGGTTTCGAATCGTCTCTTATTTAAGGGGACGATTCTTTTTTTATTCTCTTAAATAAAAAAGCCAGCTATTTGACACATGGGTTAGATCAATAAGAGTGGTACCGCGGTTAAAAAATCGCCTCTTCAAGTTTTTGAAGAGGCGATTTTTTTGTTACTAGGTAACTAGTTAGAATGAATATTAAACGTCATATCTATTTATTTATGGAAGATTTGAACTTGCTGATCGGCTTAGAGGTTAGGGGATTGGTTAAACCTCTTATAAGACCAACGGGAAAAACAAAATTTAAGGAGGAAGAAATAATGAAAAAATTAATGATGATGATTGCAATGTTATGTTTAGGTGTTGTAGCGGGGTGTAGTTCTAATGGAATGACGGTTGAGGATTTAGAAGAAAAAGGGACATTAGTTGTTGGCTTATCGGCGGATTACCCACCGTTTGAATTTCATAAGATGATTGATGGTGTTGATACGATTGTTGGGTTTGATGTCATGTTAGCGGAAGAAATTGCAAAAGAGTTAGATGTAAATCTTGAGATTAGTGAAATGAAATTTGACGGATTAATTGGGGCTTTACAGGCAGGTCATGTGGATATGGTAATCTCAGGGATGACACCAGATGAAACACGTGCTAAAGCAGTTGATTTTTCTGATTTATATTATAATGGATTACAAGGTGTGTTAGTATCAGATGCAAATGTTAGTGTACTAAAATCAGGAGATGATTTAAAGGATAAAGCCATTGGAGCGCAAATGGGAAGTGTTCAATCGGCACTTGCAAAAGAGTTATCAACTAACGTAAAAGAATTAGCGAAAACACAAGATTTAGTATTAGAATTAAGTAATGGAAATTTAGATGCCGTAATCGTGGGAAGTGAAATTGCTAAACGTTATGCGGATGAATTTGACGGGGTATCTTTATCTGACATTGATTTACCGACAGATGAAGGAATGGCTGTGACGATGATGAAAAACTCACCGGAATTAGTTGAAAAAGTAAATGAAATCATTAAGAGTTTAAAAGAGAGTGGAAAATTAGATGAAATGCTTGAAGAGGCAATAAATTTAATGAACGAATAATTTGAAAGCTAGGTGGAAGAAATGAGTTTTGATTTTTTAATTGATTATTATCCGTTATTAATAGAGGGGACGGTTATTACCGTATTACTTGCGTTATTAACAGTTTTATTTGGAACGTTGATTGGTGTATTCGTTTCATTAATTAAGTTTTACGATCACCATATTGTTGGAAAAGTTTTAAATAAAGTGGCGAATGGATACGTGGCATTCTTCCGTGGGACGCCACTTATGATTCAACTTTATCTTTTATACTATGGACTTCCACAACTAGGGGTTCAATATCCATCGATTCCTGGAATCTCTACTGCTTTTTTAGTTGGGGTGCTTACCTTATCTATTAACTCAGGGGCATACGTCTCAGAAATTTTTAGAGCAGGAATTCAAGCGGTTGATGCTGGACAAATGGAAGCCGGTCGCTCTCTTGGACTTAATCAATATCAAACATTAAAACACATTATCTTACCTCAGGCGATTAAAAATATTTTACCGGCACTTGGGAATGAGTTTATTGTTATTATTAAAGAGTCAGCCATCGTTTCAATTATTGGGTTAAGTGATTTAATGTACATGTCAGATGTCATTCGTATGGCAACCTTTAACCCATTCGGTGTCTTAATCGTTGTTGCCTTTATTTACTTTATCTTAACAACAGGTTTAGCTAAATTACTCAAGATATTAGAAGGGAGATTAAACCAACATGCTTAAATTAAATAATATAAAAAAATCTTTCTCAGGTCGTGAGGTACTTAGTGGAATTGATTTAACCATTGAACAAGGTGAAATTGTCACAATTATTGGACCTTCAGGTTCAGGAAAATCAACGTTATTAAGATGTATGAATTTACTTGAAACGCCATGTGATGGCGATGTCGTGTTTGAAGGAACAAATTTAGTGGATAAAGCAACAAATCTTAATGAAGTGCGCGAACAAATCGGAATGGTGTTCCAAAACTTTCATTTATTCCCGCATATGACAGTCGGGCAAAACATAACGTTAGCACTGAAATTATTAAAGCAAATGAGTGAAGAAGAAGCGCATCAGATTGCAGTTGATTTGTTAACACGTGTTGGATTGGTTGATAAAATTGAAGCCTCGCCAAAAAGTCTTTCAGGTGGGCAAAAACAACGTGTTGCCATTGCAAGAGCCTTAGCGTTAAACCCTAAACTTATGTTATTTGATGAACCAACCTCAGCTCTTGACCCTGAAATGGTGAAAGAAGTGCTAGACGTTATGAAAGAACTAGGGGAAGGTGGCATGACGATGATCATTGTCACGCATGAGATGGGATTTGCTAAAAATGTAGCGACTCGTGCTATCTTTATGGATGAGGGGACGATACTTGAAGACACAACCCCAAATGAGTTATTCAATGCACCAAAACATAGCCGTACACAACAATTTTTAGAAAAAGTAATGAATTAGGAAGAAAAGAACTTGAGTCTGAGGCTCAAGTTCTTTTTATTATACAGTGAATTTACAAATATTAATTTCCCAGGAAATCGCCTCCTTTAGGAAAAGGCAACTTAAAAATAAACTATAACTAATAGGTAGCAATATCAGAGAGGATATAGAATGTAAGCGCAAATTCTATGTGTTTTTACAAGAGTTAAAGGTTATTCTGAATTTAAACCACTGCGTTGTAATCGTTTACACAAATAAGGAAATATGGTATAATTATGTAAACGTTTCAAAATAAAACGGTTGTGTAGGGACAAAAAATTAGAATGATTTTGGGTGAGCGGAAAAACTTAAAATTATGGGTTGAGTCATTTATAATCCATGACAGTGGGATAGTGTGATGTAATCAGCTTAACTGTAGGGGAGTTCTTAATTGAAGCGTTGCGCACGAGGTTAGTCTGGCATTTAATAAACGTTAAAGAGAAGGTCACACCAGTTTGTCAGGATATTAAAAACAGTGTGATTAGCTTTGATTCTGATACTTGTTAGAAAAAAGCGAGGGTAAAGTTAGAGGGAATATGATTTGAAAAAAGGTTTTAAATGTGAAGGATTGCTGATGTTAGTTTATGAATGATAAGGAATATAAAAAAGTTAAGTAAAGTAAATGAAGGTCAGTCTTTCGATTAAATATACGAAAACAGAAAAACTAGGGGGCGTTTGAATGTTAAAAGTATTAATTGTTGACGATGAGCAAATGGTTCGTGTTTATATAAAAAGTATGATTAACTGGGAACAATATGGGGTTACAATCATAGGGACGTGTAAAAATGGTGAGGAAGCCTTAGCATTAATTGAACAAACTCGGCCGGATATTATCTTGACGGATATAAACATGCCCATTATGAATGGAATTGAACTTATTGAAGCGGTAAAAGCTAAGAATAATCAAATAAAAATAGTTCTCCTAAGTAACCATGATGATCAAGAATTACTTAGGCAGGCAATGAAGCTTGGAGCAGATGCCAACTATTTAAAAATGATGTTACAGCCTGATGAATTGTTGAGCATCATCATGAAGATGAAAAAAAACATTGAGAAAGAGAATAAGTTTAAAACAACGAAATCAAGTGAAAGTGAAACTAACTTAGTAAACTATGTTATGGGGCGCCGGTCTTTTTTAACGACGTTTTTTAGAGGTGATATTTACTACAGTGAGAAGGAACTCACAGCGTATGTAAAAAAATACTATATATTTGAAACCGATTTGTGTGTTTACCAACTATATTTGGATAATAAGAAACAAGAGCGTCATTTAATCGCTGTTGAGCGTTTATTAAACGAAGTGTTTGAGAAGGTGGATAAGGAAATTATCCATTTAAGTAACTCCGTGACGTTAGTTCTTTTTTATTCATCACAAAAAATGCAACCTGATGAGTTAGCATTCTTATGGATTCGAGCAGTTAACCAGCTTAATACGTATTTACATTGCTCTGTTGAGCTAAGTGATGCTATGGTTATCTCAGACGTGAAGGCATTTATTCAGTGTGCCGCCACCTTGTCACATCTTAGAGGAGCTAAATTAGAAAAGGGAATAGAAGAGTTTATATCAGAAGACGTGTCAGCTAAATTTAGAAAAGAAATACGAGCGGTGATACGATACATTCATGAGCATTATCATGAGCGCATTACCTTGAATATTTTAGCGGATTATGTCAATCTTAACGAGGCATACTTAAGTCGGTTGTTTAAGTCTGAAACCGGAAAAACATTAAACCATTATTTAAATGAATTTAGAATTTATCAAGCTAAACTATTACTTAAAGAACCAGACTTAATGGTAAAAGAAGTAGCTCAACTAGTAGGGATAAAAGATCAACTTTATTTTAACCGCGTTTTTAAAAAATTCTATGGTTCAAGTCCATCAGAATATAAAGAACATTTAAGATTAGAAAAAGAAAAACATGCCTGATTCAAAAAATACATAAAAATGTTTCAAATGACTATTCCAAAGTGAAGCGTTTTATTATATATTATAAATGTAAACGCTTTAATACAGTTTGGGATGGAGTGTGTTAAGTAATGGAAATCATGCAAGGAAGAAGTCAACTTCAGGCGATAACAGGGGCACATGTTGTTTTTGAAAAAGCAGATCAAAGTTTACTAAAAGTTAAATTAGAGGTGAAATATATTGATTCTATATTTATAAATAATCGATATTGTCACTCGCATTGGTATGTAGAAGATATGACAGCAAAAAAAGAAATTAGCCATGCCGCTTGGTATTATGATGTTGAAACAAATAAAATTGTTATTGTAGCGGCAATCCCAGAACATACATATCGGATTGTTTATAATGATGTTTTATTCTCCTAAGGAATCGAGTCTTGTTTAAAAGGCATTAATCAACAAAATAAGGTAGAACTGCTTAAACCAATTAAGGTGTAAGCAGTTTTTTTATATCGATCATAAGAAACACGTGTATTGAAAATAGGTTAGCTATAAGCTATATAAGCAATGAAACAATGTTGTATTCATTCAAAGAGTGATAAAAAGAGAATTATCTACAAAGTTACCCTTGATTACATAAAATATACAGCATCATATCGCGTATATTCTATGCATTTTGGAGTTTGTTTCGCTAAAATACAAATAAAATTAAAAAAAACGTAACATTGTTACGCGAACAGGGTTGCAATGAAACAATGTTGTGCTATATTAAGAGTATAAAGGAAATAATAAATAAAAATAATGAAGTCGTAAAACAATGTGATAAAGATATTAGAAAGTAGGGATTAGCTAATGGAACCAAAAGGTCTAGATTTTAATATGAGTGGGATGGGTTCAAGTGATGGTGGTGCTTTTAAAAAAGTAGACATTTCAGGGATTTATACGTTTCATACGGATATTAGCGCTGAGATATTTATTTGCAGTGGGATTGCAAAATGCAAAGAGTCATTGCAAACTAAAACATTTGAATCTTCTGGTGTGACAAAGGTAGGGATGAATTTAAAAGCTCATGTAATGGAAGTATCAGGCACATGTAAAATCGGTGGCAACTTAGAAGTGAGTCAAATGAAGACGTCTGGAATTGTTAGAGTGGGGCAAAACTTAAAAGCTCACGAGATAGACATGACGGGAATGCTTAAAGTTGAAGAGAATATTGAGACTGAAAAATTGAGTATATCAGGAGATTTAAAAAACAAAGGATTTATTAATGCAGAACAAGTGGTGATTCAAGCTGAAGGTAATGTGTTGTTTAATGAGATTGGCGCAGCAAAAGTTAAGATAAAAGATGAGCGTTCAGGTACGTTTTGGAGTTCTGTGCTTTTTGGTGTTTATCGTCTTGCTACTTTAAATTTTAACGGCAACCATGCAGCGGTTGGTAAACTGATTGAAGGAGATGAAATTGAGATTGAATACTCAAAAATTGATATCCTTCGTGGAAAACATATAAAGATTGGACCGCATTGTCTAATTAATGAAATTGAGTACAGTGAAACGTTAGAAATTGATCCGACATCAAAAGTCGTAACGTATAAAAAAACAAACATTGAGTAAGGAGTGAGTATCATGGTAAAACGTAATATTCGAATTTTTGGAGAAGGTATTATCACAGGTGGGAATGTTCAGAAAGTTCGTATTTTTGGTTGTGGTGAAGGTCGTGGCTCAATCGTGTGTAAATCGTTGAAAATTTATGGTGAAGGTCAGTTTTATGGACCGGTTGTGGCTGAAAAAATTATTATTATGGGAGAAGCAAACTTTCATAGTACTGTTAAAGCTAAGTTAGTCAAAGTGTATGGTGATGCAACGTTTCATGCTGAAGTTGAAATTGAAAAGATGAAGGTTCGCGGTGAAGGAATGTTAAAAGGAAATAGTATCGTTCATGATATCCATATTGCAGGAGATTGCCAAGCTGAATCCAATTTGTCTTCTAAAAATATTAAAGTCTTAGGTGAGTTAAGTGGGGAAGGTCATGTAAAAGTAGAAAATCTTCTTTCTTATGGCGGCATTAGTACGAAAGGTGAAATCGAAGGCGAACGTTTAGTTTTCAAAGGTGAGATTAATAATGCTAATCTCATTAATGGTGAGTATGTGGAGGTTGAAGTTTACGGGAACTGTCACTGTGATGCCATAGGTGCTTCTGAATTAAAAGTCTATCCGTCGAAAAAGAAAAATCAAAACTACCGTCGTTATTTAAATGTGTCTGAAATTGAGGGTGACCGAATTGAGCTTTCTTGTGTAAAAGCCAATGTCGTTCGTGGTCATGAGGTAGTTATCGGTAAAAAGTGTGAGATTGAAACAGTCGAATATAGTGGGACGATTGTAGTGAATGAAGATGCAGTCGTTAAACATGAAATAAGAAATTAGGTGAGCAACATGGAAATTCAATTAATCTCAAAAAAAGAATTATTACAATTAACAAATATCTCATATGGACAACTTTATCGTTGGAAACGAAAAAATTTAATTCCCGAAGAGTGGTTCATCAAAAAATCAGTCACAACCGGCCAAGAAACCTTCTTCCCTAAGGAACAAATTCTTGAACGCATTGAAGCCATTTTAAACTTAAAAGATGATGTTTCGTTAGATGAGTTATCACAAATCTTTTCACCAAAAGTTGAAGTTGAAAGTAGACTGAATGTTGAGAAATTACATCAGCAGACGATTGTATCCGATCAATCGTTACTATTATTTGAAAATATAATGAAACGAGAAGCCAATTTACAAGACATAAAAGAGGTCTTTATGGTGAAAGTCTTGCAAGATTATGTCATATCTGGAGCTATTACATTGCCAGAAGGTGAAAAGTTACTCGGTATGATTAAAGACTATTTTGAAAGAATTAATACGGAAAACGGTATTGTATTATTACTTCGATACATGGGCAATTCTGCCGTGATGGCAAGTGATGAACGCGATTCTTTATTTGTCGACCCCATGTATATTAAGGTGCTTGAAATTGAAGTCATGAAAGAAATTGGCCAAATTAAACTAACTCAAATTTAATAGAAAAGCTACTAAACTACGGGGGACGTTTGATAGAAAACCAAAAACTAACATCCTAATTTTTACGAAAAAGTACGAAAAAGTACGAAAAAGGATAAAAAGGATAAATGCTGCTCAGGATTAAATGTGAAAACACCATACGTCTTTTAATCTGTTTTAAGGATATCCTGTAGCAACATATCTGATAACAGATTAAGAATAGCTAGTTTTTGAGACGCGACATACATGCAAACAAGAAGAGGGGAAAAAGACTATAAAAGGAGTGAGACCTAATGAAAGAATACATTTTTAAACATAAGTTATTATTAATATTAACCGTTGGGGTTAGAATTGTTGGATCAATTATGCAAGTCTTTATTGCCATTTTGATTCAACAGGTCATCGATGTTGCCGTTTTGGGAGACATGAACAAATTTGTTTCATTATTAATCTTTAGTATGGCATACTTTATGGTCATGGGATTAGTTGATTATTTAACGAGTACAACCCAGGCTATTTATTTAAAGAAAACCTTAATTGATTTAAAAAAGGATTTGTTTAAAGGGTTAATGGCTAAGGATTATGAAAATTATATGCAACATAATACCGCTGACTATTTATCACATTTAACAAATGATCTCAATTTAGTGGAAACGAATTACATCACACCGTATCTCATGATGATTGGAGACGCCGTTATTTTCGTTTTAACAGTTGTGGTATTAGTTTGGATTAATCCTTGGGTGACCTTATCGATGTTCTTACTGGGTGGCTTACTAATAATTATTCCTTCATTATTTGGGAAAAAACTAGAGTACTTACAAAACCATGTGTCGGATCAGTTAAGTGTTTTTACAACAAATGTGAAAGATATTTTACAAGGGTATGAAGTTGTTAAATCTTATCAAATGATGGATACCGTTTCACAAGAGTTTGATGAAATTAATAATGGGTTAGAAACAGCTAAGTTCAAAAGTGCACATTTAAAAGGAATTGCGCAAGCTGTCTCCATGATTTTTGCAATTGCGACACAAATTGCTGGTATGGCAATTGGGGGTTATTTTGTGATTATGGGAAGCATGACCGTCGGATCTTTATTTGCGGTCGTCCAACTCGGGAATGGAATTCAAGGACCGATTATGTGGATCATGCAAAAGGTGACGTTAATTAAAGGGATGAAAGGGATTAACGCTAAGTTAAGTGACATTATTGAAGTGGGACGTACTCAAGAAACCAAGGAATCATTAACTGAGTTTCAGGATAAAATTGCACTTCAAAATATTTCTTTCTCGTATGACCAAGAAAAGATAGTGTTAAATAACTTAAGTATTACATTTGAAAAAGGAAAAAAATACGCCATTGTGGGTGGCAGTGGTTGTGGGAAAACAACACTCGTTAAATTAATAATGGGATACTACCAAACATATGAGGGGCAAATTTTAATTGATGGCAAAGATGTACAATCACCCAAACGCTTTTCGCTTCACCAACTGGCGAGTATGATTCACCAAAATGTTTATCTATTTGATAAGGATATTGAATCAAACATTGTGTTAGGAGAAACGTTTAGTGAGCACCATTTACAAAAAGCAATGGCGCGTAGTGGTGTTTTGAAATTTGTTAACAGCTTATCAAATGGTATTAAATCAGCCGTTGGGGAAAACGGTAAAAACTTATCAGGTGGACAAAAACAACGCGTGGCCATTGCACGTGCCTTAATTCAAGAGACACCGATTCTTATTTTAGATGAGGGGACATCAGCACTTGATAACCAGACAGCATTTGATATTGAAAACACGTTGTTAAATTTATCAGAATTAACAGTGTTAACCATCACACATAAATTGAACGAAGAAATACTATCGCAATATGATCAAATTATCGTAATGGATAGTGGTGAGATTGTACAAAGTGGAACGTATAAGGAATTGGCAAGTGTTGAAGGGGAATTCAAAACGTTAATGACGTTATTGCCAAAAGAGGCGTCAAACGCCGCATAAATAAAGGGGGAGCCAAAATGTTTAGGAAAATCAAAAAAGAAAAACCAAGCTATAGTGAGGGAGATAATTTATTATTCCTACTCTCTCATGCTTGGCAATGGGATAAAGTCTTATTTTTATATTTCACGATGTATACCATTTTAACGGCAGTCAGTCCGTTTATAAACATTATTGGAGTTAAACTAATGATTGATGAATTACTTGGAGCAGCGCGAATAGAAGTGCTTGGTGTTATCTTAGGATCCATGTTCTGTTTACAATCTGTCATCAATTTTGGTGTGACGTATTTGCAAAATTTATATTCACCAAAGCTAATTTTTGTGCGGTTCAAATTTATTAATATGCTCCAAGTTAAAAACATGACGATGGATTTTAAACACACAGAAAATCCAGAGACACTTAATCAAATGGAAGCTGCTTGGCAAAGTGTGAACTCTAATCATCAAGGGATTGAAGGGACGTTTCATAGCATTTTTAATTTAATGGGGAATGCCTTGTCGTTTTTAGGTTATATTACGCTAGTGTTAACGTTAAGTCCTTGGGTGTTACTTTATTTAGTGGTAAATGTGATGATAATGTATGTATTCATGATGCGCGTTAAAACATTTGAGCACGATCAAAAAGAAGATATTGCAGCCATGGATCGACGCGCGAACTATTTATTTAACACGATGTCAGATTTCAGCTTTGGAAAAGATATTCGCATGTATCAATTATCAAACTGGCTCGGTCAATCGTTTAAAAGAGAAAAATCAAATCGTTTAGAGAGAACTAAAATCATCCAACGCAAATATTTAATCGTCAAATTAGTAGATGTTCTCTTCATGATGCTTCGCGAAGGGCTTATTTATGCTTACTTAATCTTTTGTGTTTTATATAAAGGCTTATCGATGGGTGATTTCACCATGTATTTCACAACCATTGGAAATTTTGCAAATTTGATGAAAAGTGTGATGGATGAATTTAGTAACCTCCGTGTGCAAATGAAGTATGTCAATGGTTACCGTGAATTTATTGCCCTTCAAGATGAGGCAGATCCGGTAAAACCAAAGAAAATTCCGACCTCGACACCGTACGACATTGAGTTTAGAAATGTGAGCTTTAAATATCCAAACAGCGAACGATTTATTTATGAAAACTTAAGTTTTAAAATCAAAGCAGGACAACGTTTAGCAATTGTGGGAATTAATGGCGCTGGAAAAACAACGCTTGTCAAATTGTTAACAAGACTTTATGAACCAACCACAGGTGAAATCTTATTAAATGGAATCAATATTAAACAGTTTAAAAAAGCGGACTATTATGAATTATTTTCGGTTGTGTTTCAAGATATTAAAATCCTTGGATTTTCGGTCGCCGAAAATGTTGGAAGTGCTAGTCGTTGGGAATTAAATGATGAATTAATTGTGACGAGTTTAAAGTCTGCTGGCGTGTATGAAAAAATTAGTTCTTTATCAAAAGGTATTGATACGCCACTGTTAAAAGTACTAGAAGATGATGGGGTTGAATTATCAGGTGGACAAAATCAAAAATTAGCCCTCGCACGTGCGCTTTATAAAAATGGCGATATTGTGATTTTAGATGAGCCGACCGCAGCCCTAGATGCAGTCGCTGAATACGAAATCTATCAAAACTTTGATCAATTAGTGCAACAAAAAACAGCCATCTATATATCGCATCGTTTATCGAGTACGAGGTTTTGTGATGCCATTGCCTATTTTGAACACGGGAAAATTTTAGAGTATGGGACGCACGATGAACTACTGGATTTAGGTGGAAAATATGCTGAAATGTTTAATGTCCAAAGTCAATATTATGTGGCAACGACATCTGAGGGGGTGGCATCGTGAGAAAGCGTTTAGAGCCGATCATAAAGGATATTAACATCAGCCTTCATTTTATTAAGCTGGCGCATCGCATTTCAAAAACCTATTTACCAATTATGGTTTTACAAAGTATATTTAAAGCCGCATTACCCTTTATTAATATTATTATGCCAAAATTTATTATTGATGAATTGACGGGGGCACAGCGCGTTGATGTTTTAATGCAATATGTTTGTATCGTAGCGCTATCTAATATGGTATTAAACGTCATAAATGCGTATTTCGAGACACTCATCAACATTAAAAATGATGAAATGATGTATGGAATTGATCAACTCATAGGCACTCAAATCATGGAGATGCCATTTGAAAAAATTGAAGATCCCCACGTCTTAGATTTAAAAGAAAAGGCCTTGTTCCCTATTCGAAATCAAAGAGCTATTTATCGATTAATTCAAGGGAGTTCAACATTAATCAATCTAGTGTTAACAATGCTTGGGTTAATGGCTGTCATTATGATGTTAAATCCAGTGATATTACTGGTCATTATTGCGATTGTCTTGTTAAATACCTCGCTCAATAAAAAATTACAAGCGTATATGTATGAATTTTATCAATTGCTAATTCCGATTAATCGTCAGTTCGGTTACTATGCTAATTTAACAGCTGATTTTTCAATGGCAAAAGATATTCGATTATATCGGTTTGTCCCCCTCATTATGAAACGAATTGAACAGTATAATAAAGAAAGCTTAACTTGGTTTGCAAAGCTTTATCAAACAACAGGGTTTTACAGTGGTGTCAGTCAAATTAATATGCAAGTTCAAATGCTTTTTGTTTACGGTTATATGACGTATAAAGTATTAGTCAAAAGCATTGGAATTGGTGATTTTACGATGTATATTAATGCGGCCACTCAGTTTAGTCAAAGCTTACAACAGTTTGGTACAACGTATGTTGAATTATCACAAATGTGTCGTTATCTCGAGCAATATTTAGAATTTGAAAAGATTGAATCGAAAGTATCCATAGGGGAGAATCCTATTCCAGTCGCTGATTCTTATGTGATTGAATTTAAGAATGTGAGTTTTAGATATCCAAGAAGTGATCAGGATGTGCTTAAAAATCTTAACTTGACGATTTTATGTGGGGAGAAATTATCGGTTGTGGGACTTAACGGAGCAGGAAAGACAACGTTTATTAAATTATTAACGCGTTTATATGAACCAACATCAGGTGTGATCACGTTAAATGGTGTTGATATTCAAACTTTTGATGAAGCAGCGTATATGAAGTTAATGTCGGTCGTGTTTCAAGATTTCAAGTTGCTAGCTTTTTCAGTCAAAGAGAATATTTGTTTTGACACGGCGCATGAGGTGTTAGATGTTGATGTTTTACGTGTCTTAGGGGAAGCCGGTATGAGGGCGGATATTGAAAAACTAGAGAAAGGCATTCATACGTCAATCTATAAATCGTTTGATGAAGCGGGAATCGAATTTTCTGGCGGACAAGCTCAAAAATTGGCAATTGCCCGTGCTAAATATAAAGATGCTCCGATTGTGGTGTTGGATGAGCCAACGGCGGCGCTTGACCCGATTGCCGAACACGATATTTATTCGCATTTTAATGAGTTGATTGGTGAGAAAACGGCCATATATATTTCCCATCGTTTATCAAGTTGTCAATTTTGTGATCGAATCGCTGTATTTGATAAGGGAACGATTGTGCAACTTGGAACACACGAAGATTTAATCTATCAAAAGGGCGGCCTGTATGAGACGATGTATTCGGCTCAGGCGCAATATTATGTGTAGGTCATGATGCGTTAGAACTATCGGATGAGTGGAGGAATGGTTCATCATCATAAGGTGATGAATCATTTTTTATAGGATATTGTTTAATAAATAGGATGTTCATAATAATATTTACTTAATTTGAGACTTAAAAAACTGGATTATCGTTCATAACAGACCCATAGGTATGACTGAAATTAGAGTGAAAAAGCGCAATGACTAAATATAGGGGGATCATGGATGAAAAACAATATGAAGATTAATTTAGCTTTTGAAGAAAATAGAATCATCGTCACATGTGAGGTGAAGTTTAGTAGCCCTATAGAATCATTAAACTTTACATTAAATAAAAACTTAACCTTATTAAGTATCTCAGATGGAAAGAGAGAAGTGGGGTGGGACAAGGTTTTGGAATATACGCCTACCTTTAGAGTGGCATGCTATGAGTATAAGGTATGGGATAATAGTGAGTTTAATCAGGTAGTCATGACCTATGAGGGTACTATTAATGGGTGGTGCAATTTTATTCAAGAGAATGCAAAGGCATTAAATTTTTATTCTGTGTGGTATCCACAAGAATTATCGGAAGAAATAGTTACGACTGAAGTCCTGATGAAAGAGTTAGATAACTATCAAGTGATTAAAGGCACTTTTGATAAAAAGACAGATTGTTGGTATTATAAGGCTGATAAATTTGACTGTCAAATATTAGCGTTTAAAAAAGGATATTTTCAATTTGTTAACTATGAAAACTTGAGCATCTATTATTTAAATCGTAACGAAGAAAAGGTTGTAAATTATATCAAGTATTATTATGAAGATGTGTTGGATTATTATGAAAAGACACTCTTTAAAAGTAAGGTAATGAATAAATTAAATCTGGTATCATTATCTTTAGAAGTTTTTCAAGGTGCATATTTTAGAGAGGAGTTAATCGTGTTTACTAACTTTTTAGATTCAGACTGTTCTGAAGAGAACCTAAATTTGAAGTTTGGCGAAATGATGGCTCACGAATTGGCACATTGTTGGTGTACTGGAGCAGATGTGGACTCATGGGAAGATTGGTTAAATGAAACAACAGCTGAATGGTCGGCTTTATTGTATGCAAGGCATAGAAATAAGTTTAAATTATTTGACAATATGATGAATCCCAAATTAGATGAGTATTTAGATTTGCCAGCCATCAAAACAACTGATGGAAGTAGACCCATGGGAGTACATTCAAAGGGTGCTTTACTGTTCTATTTCTTATACGAAAAATATGGTGTTGAAACCATAGAAAAACTTCTTCAAATTTTTGTTAACTTAAGAATCAAAACGACAACTGCCTATCTCACAGAAATAAAACAGGTACTTTCTCCTGAGATAGCCTGGTTAATTGAAAAAAACTTAGGCAATAAACAATTTGAGTTATAAGTGATTTTAGCAATCCTCGGATTGCTTTTTATTTTCCTAAATTAAAGAATCGTTTGTACGCGATTGACAAACTGCGCACCGAGTTAACGTTCTATCATAAACTAAAGTAGATAGACATACTTAAAAGGAGGAGAGTTATGTTTAATCAAACGTATCCAACGGGTGGCATGTATAACGCACAAAGTTTTTTCAATGCGCGTGATTTATATCATGCGGGACAGTTTAGTCAAATGGGTGCGGCGCAAGGGCTAAGTGGGTTGGGAAATATGAAATCCATTCCGCCATGGGTAAGCAGTGCTGGAAAGTTTTATATGCAAAATCCGAAAATGGTTCATTCTGTATTAAAATCTGGAAAAGATGTGTTTTTTAATAATGGTAATGGATTTGGAGGACGAGGCTATACGGATGTAAATGTAGATAAAAATGTAAATATTGATCATAATTATGGTGGCACAGGTTTTGGAGGATTTGGGGGCTTAACTTCATTAATAATTGGAGGTATCGCCGGCTATGCCCTAGCAAATGCGGGCAATCACGGTGGTGCATATCCTGCTCCTTATCCTCAACCGGTACCAACACCGTATCCATATCCATACCCTTCACCACAACAAGCATCTGCCCCTTATTCAAATGCACCAACACAAATGCCTTATTCAGCGAATCAACCGTATGTAACAAATCCAAATACGGTTCCCAATATGCAAGGACCTATCCCAACGATCAATCAAGGGAGTGGTCAAAGCATGTATCATTCACCTTATCCAACATCACCATATCCACCCGGTATTCAAATCAATCAAGGTGTTCCAAACATGCAAGGTCAACAGATGTATCAAGGTGCTCCAAGCATGCAAGGCCAACAAATGTATCAAGGTGTTCCAAGCATGCAAGGCCAACAAATGTATCAAGGAACTCCAAACATGCAAAATCAACCTGTTAATCAAGGAACAACACCACAGCAGTCGACAGGGCAAGATCAAAATCCAGCGTACAAAGAGTATCACACGTATGAAGTCTTTCAAAATGGGCAAAAAACATATGCACAAAATTATCAATATCCATACCCTTATTACGATACAAATAAATGAAATGAAAGATAGTCAACGCCATCATCAAAAATGGGTGACTATCTTTTACGTTGTGCTAAGAACGAAA
>DNGE01000074.1:34836-44949 GCA_003486705.1 Bacillota bacterium | reverse complement strand
TTAAAAGTGGATTATTCTTATGGTCCAACGTGGTATGATGCGAAATAAAACAAGCAGATTTTCTTAATAGTAGATAAAGTTTAATAGGGAGAGAAGTGATCGAAGTTAAAGATTGCTTCTCTTTTTTATGCGAAAAAGATGCCCAAAACGTCTTAAGGGTCAACTAATCCCACTTGGTTGACGATTTGTTTCATCCAAATATCAGTGGTTATTCATTCCCCAATGGACAAACACCTGTCGTTAGCGCATGCCGTAGTAACTCATCCGAAACAAGAAGTAAAAAGCTATTGTGGCGACAGTAGCTTTGAGGTTAGGATAAGTAGGTTAAACTTGAAAAATAAGGTATTTTATGATGTGTAAACAACTTATCCTGTGATACAATGGTTATAAAACGAAAGCGTATTAGAGGTGAGAATTTGGGGGCTTTACATAAATTTAAGGTAAAGGATTTGTTATCACTAAAATTAATTATTGCTATCATCTTCGCGTTGATTGTCTGGGGGGCAATTTATTATAATTATCATGTGATTACGTATGACAAGCAATTAAATGTTTTAATTAATTATATTTATGATGAAACAGCACCTGATGATGCTGTAACGGTGTATCAAAAGTTTTTAAACATGGATAGTCCGTATCGTGAACGAATTAAAAAGAATTTAGGGCCGGCTATTATTAGTCGATTTCAATATTATGCGAACTTGTATATGTTACGAAAGATTCAATATGAAGAATATTTACAATATGAACAAATTGTAACGGAGTTGTTTTTCTCAAATGATACAGTGAAAGATACTGAGCAAGAAGTGAAAAAATATTATGAATCGCAACGAGCTTACACGTATGGGGCAAATTTACAAGAACAAGGACGTATTGAAGATGCGATTCAATCGTATTCGCAAGTTATGTTTAATGACCAGTATTACTATGATTTAGCAAAAGAAAAAATTGAAGTGTGCATTAAATTAATTAAAGAACAATATATCACAGAGGCAAGCGAATATTATGAACAAAAACAATATGTTAAAGCGATATCGCAGTTATACTATTTAGCGAATAATGGTGAGGATGAATCAGTGAGCTCGCTGATTTGGTATTATCAATCCGAATTTTATACAGCGTTAATGAAAGAAATAACGGAACTAATTGAGGAAGAACAATATGGTTATTTAATTAAGTATCTTAATGAGGTTAGACCATATCTCGGTGAGCAATATGAAGATACGTTAAACTTAGCACTGTCTGATTTAACATTAAAACGCGCACAACGTCGCGATAAAGCATTAGGGAAATATAATGCGAAAATACAAGTGGCCTCAATTCCAGAAGCCAACCAACAAATCATTGCGCCAAATCAAATTCAGATTCCTTCTTTTGCAGCATTTAATCAAGTGTCATATGCGACTCAAGTGTTCTCAAGTGTAAAAAAGTATGACAGTGATGAGGTGACTGAGGATGTGGTGGTTGAATATGCAAATATGATGCCGTATTTAACAACAAATTCTGAAATTACCTCCGCAGCATTGACGGTTATGTTTGGTGTAATGAATACGGAGAAAATAAATTTTAATGAGGTGCAGTTAGTTGTAAATGGGCAATCTGTGTTTACTTATTCAGTGGAAGCAAATGAGTTAAGACAGGTTGAAAATGAATTTAGTGTGATTGAATGGATAAGTGTTGAAATAGATGACGAAACTATTAAAGAATTCATAAGCATACCAAATGAGAATCGTGAGATGAGTATTCTGTTTATTGGGCAAAATGGTGTTCAAGCTTATGAGATTGCGCCCATTGAGATGGAGATGCTTGTCATGATGTCTGAAATTTTTGAGGCGATTATGAAATAATACAGTTAGTTTAAGAAATGTAAGGTGATAATATGCCAGAATTACCAGAGGTTGAAGCAGTTAAGGATGTTTTAAATCAGCAATTGAAAGGATTAATAATAAAAGAGGTTGACGTAAGATACGAACCAATGATTAAAAATATGAGCGCCGATGCCTTTATTTCGTTATTAACGAATAAGACCATTGAGTCATTATCAAGACGCGGGAAGTATTTAATTTTTCATTTAAATGAGGGATACTTAGTTTCACATTTAAGAATGGAAGGGAAATACTTTTATACTGATTTAGATTTTGAGTTAAATCCACATATTCATAGTATTTTTAAATTGGATAATGAAAAGCAGTTATTATATCAAGATGTTCGAAAGTTTGGAACGTTTCATTACTACGAGAATGAGGAAGCTTTAAAAGATGCAGCGCCCTTTCAAGTGTTGGGTGTAGAACCTTTTTCAAGTGAATTTAATTTTGAATATGTTTCGCAAAAGTTAAAAAATAAAAAGAAGCCGATTAAGACCTTGTTGCTTGATCAAAGTGTGGTGGCAGGGCTTGGAAATATATACGTGGATGAGGTCTTGTTTTTAGCTAAAATAAATCCGCAAAAAAGTAGTCAACAATTAACGGACGAAGAAATAAAAAATGTGATAAAATATACTAAAGAAGTTTTACAAAAAGCGGTGGCTTTGAAAGGGACAACCATTCGTAGTTATACATCTGCTTTAGGAGTGGTTGGCGGTTATCAAAATGAATTGCTCGTTCATATGAAAAAAGATGAACCGTGCGTGAATTGTCAAACACCCATAGCTAAGATTAAAGTAGGTGGACGTGGTACGTATTATTGCCCAGTTTGTCAACCGGATGTATTGGAGGGGTGAGATGTTAGTCATTGGATTAACGGGTGGCATTTCTTCAGGGAAAAGTACAGTCTCGCAAATGTTTATTAATAAAGGGGTAACTGTTCTTGATGCGGATCGAATCGTAAGAGATTTGCAATCACCAGGAAGTTTACTCTTACAAGAAATTAAAGTCTTGTTTGGACAACAGTTGATTTTAGAAGATGGCAGCTTAAATCGTCAGGCGCTTGGGGCGTTAATTTTTAACGATGAAAATGCTAAGCAAAAGTTAAATGATTTAATACACCCTAAAGTGAAAGAAGAGTTGATTTATCAACTTGATAGAGCAAGACAACAAGAAAAAAAACTCGTTGTCTTAGATGTTCCGTTACTTTATGAAAGTGGATTTGATGAATTAGCGGATGTCTGTCTCGTTGTTTATGTGGATGCAATCATTCAAAAAACGCGGTTGATGAAGCGGGATCAAATTGATGAAGCGTATGCGCTTAGTAAAATTAACTCTCAATTATCACTCGAAATCAAAAAAGAAAAAGCTGATTTTGTTTTAGACAATACGGGGGATTTAGTTGAGCTTCAAAAACGTTTTGAAGTGTTATATACTCAATTAATGAGGATGACTTAAAAATAAAAATGTGGGAGGATTATAAGATGGCAGTAAAAGATTTATTCAAACAGCATTATGAAACGGGAGAACATGCAGTAGAAAAAAGTTTAATGACACACTACTATAAAAACAATGTCAAACAAGCTAAAGAGGCTGTGATTGAAGTCGGTAACACGTTAGGATTTAATGTGAAATTCGAAGATGATGATCGCTTAGAATTAATGCTATCACGACGTGATGCTGAAATTATTGTTTCAATGGTTAAAATTACACCCATTGAAACAGCGATTGATTTTACAGCGAATACGGAACAACTCATTACATTTGGTAAAGGGAAAAAGTTAATTGCAAGTATGTATGAGGGGTTAAATCAGAAGTTAAGTTTTAAAGGACAAGCGTTAAAACGATAAAAATATTGAATATAAAGACTGAAAAGTTTATAATAAACAATCCCTATATTTTATAGGGATTTGCCATTTTACAAGAAGGAGTGAAGAACATGACGTCGCTTGTTATTAAACCGAATACACCATTTGAATTAGTCGGCGGCTATGTGCTAAGTTTTGAAAAGATGCAAATTCTAACGCTTGGATATCAACCTGTTATTGGGATGGAAGCGATGAGTTTGTATATGACCTTAAATGCACTGAGCCGTAAAAAAATGCCAGCGCGTCTTGAACATCAGATGTTAATGCAATTATTGCATGTGAAAATAGAAGCACTTCTAACAAGTCGTCAAAAACTTGAAGCTGTGGGGTTGATTCAAACGTATTATGATGAATCGACACAAGCGTTAAGCTATAAGCTAAACAAACCTTTAAATGGAACACAGTTTTTTAATGACGGTATCATTAATGTGTTTTTAAGTTTACAAGTAGGGCCAGTAGAATATCAATTAATTAAGCAATTAATTGTGGATGAAGATGAGCTGTTACCAGGTAAAAATATATCAACACCATTTAATGAGATGTTTGATACGTCTGTATTAGCAAGACAAACAAATGCAACGGACCACAGGCTAGTGAAACCTTCACCGGGTGCTAAAATTGTGGTCAATGATTCATTCGATAAAGAGTTATTATTGACGTTGCTTAAACAAAATGGAATGAAAGAAGGAAACTTATCAGATAAGATGCTCGATCAAATTAATAAGTTAGCCTTTTTATATAAATTAAATGAACACGAATTAGCACGCCTTATTTTTGATGCACTAGATCCTGATGGATTTGTTAATTATGAATTGTTTAAAAAATTAGCCAAACAACATTTTCAATTTTTAAATAAGGGAAAACCCGTACAAATGGTTGAAGTTCAAGGTGGAAAAGATGGATATCCTCAAATGGAGTCATCAACAATACAAACAAATTCAAAACAAGAGAAGCTCATTCAAGGACTTACCCAAACGAATCCAATTGATTTTTTAAAAGCAAAATCCAATCAAAAAGATCCAGTTCCAGCCGATCGCCAGTTAGTTGAGTGGCTAGTCGTTGAACAACAACTCCCATGGGGAGTTGTTAATGTATTAATTGATTATGTCTTAAAAGTCTCAGATGGACGATTAGGGAAAGCTTTTGTGGAAAAAATTGCAGGCGAGTGGCAACGTAAAAACATCGATACAACGGAAAAAGCCATTGCGCATGTTAAAAGTTTGATGCAAGCAAAAACGAAAAAAGAAACACAGCCGCAAGCTTATGCTAAGCCGACGAAAGGATATGCACGACCTGCTATTCGTGTGGAAATGGTACCAGACTGGTTAAAGGATAATGATAACACCGTGCAATCAGAACAGTCGCTAAGTGAAGCAGATTTAAATAAGATTGAAGAAATGAAGAAATTGCAAGAATCGATTTTACAAGGGAAAGGGTGATTAAATGCAAAAGATAGGAGACTTTTTACCACCATCATTTAATGCAGCGGATGCGTATCAAGAAGTGTTGAGTGAACCACTTGTACAAGAGGCTTTGCAACATTTTTCAAATGATATTGAAATGAATCAAATCTCAAGTTTTATTAGTGATCTCGATGAATACGTTATAAATGTTAAGCGTTGCGAGGGGTGTTTAGGTTTAGCTTACTGTAAACAGGCGGTTAAAGGACATCGTCCGATTTTAACGCCTAAATATAAGCAGTTAAAAGTATCTTATACACCTTGTCAGTTTGAGTTAAATCAAAAACACTTATCAAATATTAAGAGTTTCCATATGCCAGTAGATATTTTAAAAGCAAATTTTGATAATTTTATATTAGTACCCAACCGTTCTGATGCGCATCATAAGGCCTTATTGTTTATTCATGAGTATTTACAAAAAGGAAATGCTAAAGGATTATACTTATACGGTCCTTTTGGAACGGGAAAGACTTATTTATTAAGTGCGATTGCTAATGAATTAAGTAAAAAAGGAAAGACCTGTGGCCTGGTGTATTTTCCAGAGCTTATTGCAGAAGTCAAAGCAGGTTTTAATTCGGATAGTTCAAGCTCATATGATAAAATTGAGCAATTAAAAACGATTGATGTGCTCATGCTTGATGATATTGGTAGTGAGTCGATGACAAGTTGGATGCGCGATGAGTTGCTAGGACGTATTTTAAATTATCGTATGCATCAAAATTTACCGACCTTTTTTACCTCAAATTTAAGTTATGATGAGTTAAAACACCATTTCTCGCACACACAAAAAGGGGAAGTAGAAGAAATTAAGGGTGCTCGCATCATGGAACGTATCAAAGCTTTAACCACTCCGGTAAATTTAGCAGGAACAAATTATCGTCATCAATCGTAATTTGAAATTAAATTTTTCATAAATGACTTGAAATTAAAAAAATCATGCATTATAATAGCATTCATACATACAATATAAGATAATAATGAATAGTAATGATAAGGATACGATTTATTAATACGACTTTATAGAGAGGAAATCCTAGGCTGCAAGATTTCTAAGTACGATTTATAAATTACTCCCTTTGAACTGGACTTGAAAAAGATCTCGTAAAACGGCGTTAACGTTAATTAAGGTGCTAAGTTTAGTCTTAAACTTAGAAATAGGATGGTACCGCGATTATTATATCGTTCCTAATGAAAATTCATTAGGGGCGATTTTTTTATGCTAATACATAGTTATGATTAAAATAATCAACCTAATGAATAGTGAAAAACTCAGGTTAACGATGATTAGGAGGAACTATTATGATTAAGATTACTTTCCCAGATGGAAATGTAAAAGAATTCGAAGTAGGAATTAGTGCAGAAGCCATTGCACAATCTATTTCACCAGGTTTACGTAAAAAATGTGTGGCAGCTAAAGTGAATGGAAAATTAGTTGATTTAACTCGTTCAATTGAGGCAGATGCTAAAATTGAATTAATTACAAATGACCGTCCAGAAGCTTATGAAATTATTAACCATTCAGGTGCGCATTTATTAGCACATGCGGTTAAACGATTATATCCAGATGCTAAGTTTGGTGTAGGGCCATCAATTGAAGATGGATTCTATTATGATATCGATACAGAAGAAAAAATTACAGAAGCTGATCTTGTTGCGATTGAAAAAGCAATGAATAAAATTGTAGGAGAAGCTTTACCGATTGAACGTCGTGAAGTATCAATTGAAGAAGCGAAAGCTTTATTTGCACAAGATGAATATAAATTAGAATTAATTAATGATATCCCAGAAGGTGAAGTCATTACAGTTTATACGCAAGGTGATTTCTCAGATTTATGTGCTGGGGTTCATATGCCAAATACAAACGGTGTGAAGTTCTTTAAGTTATTAAATGTAGCGGGAGCTTATTGGCGTGGAAATAGCGACAATAAAATGTTAACTCGTATTTACGGATGTGCAAACTTTACAAAAGATGCATTAGCAGATCACTTACGTATTTTAGAAGAGCGTAAAGAGCGCGATCATAAAAAATTAGGACGTGAGTTAGAGTTATTCACATTTAATCCACTTGTTGGTCAAGGGTTACCAATTTGGTTACCAAATGGGATGAAAGTTCGTCAACAAATCGAACGTTATATCACAGACTTAGAAGAAGATTACGGTTACCAACACGTTGCAACACCAGTTATGGGGTCAGTTGATTTATACCGTACATCAGGACACTGGTCACATTACCAAGAAGATATGTTCGTTCCAATGGAAATGGATAATGAAGAATTAGTTTTACGTCCAATGTCTTGTCCTCATCACATGACAATTTATAAAACAAAATTACGCTCATACCGCGATTTACCAATCCGTTATGCAGAGCAAGTAATTCAACATCGTTTTGAAGCATCAGGTGCCTTAACAGGACTTGAGCGTGTACGTGCGATGACATTAACTGATTCTCACATTTTTGCTCGTCCAGATCAAATTAAAGAAGAGTTCTCTCGTTGTTTAGAATTAATTCACCGAGTGATTAGCGATTTCAATGTGGATATTAACTACTATCGTTTATCACTTCGCGATCCTAACAACAAAGATAAATACTTCGATGATGATCAAATGTGGGAAAATGCAGAAGCAACATTACGTGAAACATTAATTGAAAATAATATTCCGTTTATTGAAGCGGAAGGAGAAGCGGCGTTCTATGGTCCAAAACTTGATATTCAAATTAAAACAGCTTTAGGACATGACATTACAATGTCAACAATTCAATTAGACTTCTTATTACCACAACGTTTTGATTTAACTTACGTAGCTGAAAATGGTGAAAAAGAACGTCCAGTTGTGATTCACCGTGGGTTAATTGGAACATATGAACGTTTCATGGCCTATTTAATTGAAACTTATAAAGGAGCCTTCCCATTATGGTTAGCGCCAACTCAAGTCACTGTAATTCCGGTAAATAACCAATTCCATTTAGAGTATGCAAATGAAATTGTTAAGGAATTACGTAAATATCGTGTTCGTTTAGAACTTGATGATCGTGAAGAAAAAATGGGATATAAAATCCGCGAATCTCAAACAAAGAAAGTTCCAATGTCTATCGTTTTAGGTGACAAGGAAGTTCAAAATAATGAAGTAACATTCCGTCGTTTCGGTGAACAAAAAACACAAACCTTACCAGTTAAAGAATTCATCCACTTATTAGTAGATGAAATTGCAAACCGTCAATCAAAATAATATGATTTAAACGCTACTCCCTTGTCAGAGGGAAGTAGCGTTTTTATTTTGTATAGGGGAATTTTATAAACAACTCCTAAAATTTTACATTTATATGTTATAATTGGAATAAAAATAAAATAAATTCTAATAATGTAAGTACATAGATTTGTAGAGTCTGTTAGGTTTAAGTAGATGGGAGTGTTGTTATGGTGAATGAAATGGTTAGGTATACAAGTTTAGGAATCGATTTAATAATGATTTCAACGTTTGTTTTAGTGGGGATTTATGGTTATCGACGTGAGTATCGCCAGAGTATTGTAAAATTAAGTACTCAACTGTTGTCTATTTTATTATCGGGGGGCTTAACGTTTATACTTGGGCAATTGATCATGAGTAAACTACCAGAAGAAAAATTATTATCCGCGATTAAAAATTTATTGCCTGAAAATTTAACCTATTTAATTCAGCCAATTGAAACGTATTTAATTGGTTTAATCATTTATAGCCTGTTATTTATCATCTTTTTTGTCTTTATTAAATCTTTTTTAGCTGTTTTCAGTAAAAACTATCATTGGAGTCAATATGTATTTAAAAAGGCGACGTTACATGTGAGAATTGAAAAAATAATCAGTGTTTTAGCAACATTGTTAACTGCTTATACGTATATGGTTGTTTTTGCATTAGTAATAGGATTTCCCGTTTTGAATGTAACACAACAGCAGTCGTTTAGCCGCTTGCTAATTAAAAGCATCCCGGATTTTTCAAACACGATTCAGACGGTCTATCAAGAATATGATGCTGTAAATGAAGCCGTGCAAGTGTATGGTGAATATGTTAATGATATTTATGATGGAACAAAAATTAACTTTAATGAAATAAAAAACTTAATTGATAATGAAGCCATTGAGGCAAGTGTGATAGAAAAAGCGTATGAACAACTCATTCCACAAATAGCTAATGAAGAAAGTTACTTGAGTTATTTTGAAGGAGATAATATTGAAGTGCCACAGATGAGCCAATATATTCGCACGATGACATCATATATCGAGTCAGGTGTGATCACACTGGAAATATTTAATTCTTATTATAAAGAGTTGATTGATAACGGAACGTATGGTAAACTAATTCAAGATGAAGTGATCAGTACTGATTCACTCCAGCTACTTATTCAAAGTAATTTATTGAATGAGGATAATGTCGAAAAAATAAACGAATATTAATAGCATGATTGACATATACTAAATATGATGCTATAATTAATATCGTTGAATATCTTGTGGAAAGAAGAAGTACCCACTTCTCACCTGATTGATTTAAGTCGATAGGTTAAAAAGTCGCATAGTGTTATTATTGTGATTTTAAACGTGGGCACTGTTGTGTTTACGTTTTTCTTTTTTTCCAAGAATGTTCTATAAAAATTGGAGGTGCTTGTCATTAGCAAGAAAAATGTTAAAAACGAGAGTTTAATCAATGATGAAATTCGCGCTAAGGAAATGTTAGTCATCGGTCCAAATCGTGAGCAATTAGGATTAATGCAACGTAAAGATGCATTAAAACTTGCAGCTGAACAAAACTTAGATTTAGTTTGTGTTGCGCCTCAAGCTAACCCGATTGTGTGCCGTGTTATGGATTACGGTAAATACCGTTTCGAACAACAGAAACATGCAAAAGAAGCGAGAAAAAATCAAACTGTTGTCAGTGTTAAAGAAGTTC
>DNGE01000074.1:34154-34580 GCA_003486705.1 Bacillota bacterium | reverse complement strand
AGGCGATAAAGTTAAAGTTAGCGTACGATTCAAAGGGCGTGAAATTGCTCATACAGAATTCGGACGAAATGTGTTAACGAAATTTGCTGAAGGATGTGCTGAGATTGCAGATCTTGAATCAAACCCTAAACTTGACGGAAGATCAATGTTTCTCGTTTTAGCACCGAAGAAAAAGTAGAAAAAAAAGGAGGACTCTAACATGCCAAAAATGAAATCTCACCGTGGAGCTGCAAAACGTTTCAAACGTACTGGATCAGGAAAATTAAAACGTTCTCATGCTTATACAAGCCACTTAGCTCACAACAAAACGACTAAGCAAAAACGTCAATTAGCGAAATCTGGTATCGTTTCAGCTAGCGATTTCAAACGTATCAAAGATATGTTATATAGCTTATAATTTTTTAAACTACTAATCTTATAAAAAAA
>DNGE01000074.1:33743-33895 GCA_003486705.1 Bacillota bacterium | reverse complement strand
CAATATGCCACGTGTTAAAGGTGGAGTTGTTTCACGTAAACGTCGTAAACGCGTTTTAAAATTAGCAAAAGGGTATTATGGTTCAAAACATACATTATATAAAACTGCAAATGAGCAAGTAATGAAGTCATTACAATATGCTTACCGTGACC